>CALKWG010000124.1 GCA_938004315.1 uncultured Spirochaetaceae bacterium | reverse complement strand
GCGACCCCCGAGATCTACACTCTTTCCCTACACGACGCTCTTCCGATCTACGAGGTGCTGAAAAACCTGCCCCAGCGCATGCAGGAGCTGGGTAAGAAGATCCCGCTTATCCTATTCTACCCGGGGGAGTACGACGGCAAGTTCCTAAAGCCCTTCGGGCTCTTCGATGACAATAATGAATATCAAGCCATACGTTGGCAATACAGTTGAAAAGGAATTCACCCATGATGATCAAAGAGCTGTTCAAGAACGACATCTACCGGACGATCAACGGCATCGTGTATGCCGACCGCCTGGACGTGGACGTGGTGTGGCAGGAGCTGGAAGAGTATGTCATCACCAAGGAGCTGATGGGGCATATCAACCGGCTGTTCAAGACCTACGGCGACTCCCTGACGGGGAGCACCGGCAACAACGGCGTCTGGATCTCCGGCTTCTTCGGCAGCGGTAAGTCGCACTTCTTAAAAATCCTCTCCTATCTCTTCGAAAATCGGCACGTGACCCGCGACGGCGTGACGCGCAACGCGCTGGACTTCTTCAAGGATAAGATCGACGATCCCATGGCCTTCTCCGCCATCGAGGCGGCCATCCGGGCGCCGGCGGAGGTGATACTGTTCAACATCGACTCCTTGAGCTTTCAGAACGAGGAGAAGGCAGCGACCCTCAAGGCGTTCTTCGGCGCGTTCAACCGCCGCCGCGGCTACTGCTTTAATTACCCCCACATCGCCCATGTCGAGCACTTCCTGACCCGGAAGGGAGCCTACAAGGAATTTATCGAAGCCTTCGAGGCGATCAGCGGCAGCCAGTGGTATCGGGAGCGGGAAGATTACGTCTTCTACACCGACGATATCGTCAAGGCTATCGTTCAGGTGCTACCGAACCAAAGCGAGAACAAGCAGCTCCTTGAATGGATCACCAACGGCGAACGATCTTATCCGCTCACCATAGAGAATTTCGCCGCCCTTGTGGCCGAGTACGTTGAGGAGAAGAAACGCCGCGTCCTATTCATGGTCGACGAGATGGGACAGTTCGTGGGTTCGCATTCGGACCGCATGCTCAACCTACAGACCATCGTCGAGAACCTGGGCACGAAGACCCACGATAAGGCCTGGGTCTTCGTGACGAGCCAGGAGGACATCGACGCGGTGCTCGGCTCGAAGATCCAAAGCAAAGGGAACGACTTTTCCAAAATCCAGGCGCGCTTCGTCACGAGGCCGACCCTGTCCTCGTCCAGCATCGCCGAGGTAATCCAGAAGCGGCTCCTACGCAAGCGGGAGGAGTCGATCCCGGCCGTCGGGGCAGTCTACGACGCCAAACGCGATATTCTCTTAAACCAGCTGAGCTTCACCAGCGACACGCCGACCATGGCCAGCTATCAGAGCACCAAGGACTTCGTGGCGTCCTATCCCTTCGTGCCCTACCAGTTCAACCTGGTCCAGGATATCTTCGACGCGGTGCGGGCCGTGGGCGCGACGGGCCTGAACCTCAGCAAGGGCGAGCGCTCGATGCTGGACGCGTTCCAGACGGCGCTCAAGGCCGTGGGCGATCAGGACGATGGCAGCTTGGTTCCCCTCTGGGCCTTCTTCCCTACTCTCTTAAGCTTCTTGGACAGCTCGGTAGCCAAGTCCATCTATAACGCCCAGGATATCCCGAGCTTACAGGAAGGGGATCTGCGCCTCCTTGAGACTTTGTTCCTGATCCGCTACCTACGCTTGCGCCGCGTACGGGGGAACGTACAGAACCTGGCCGTCCTGACCCTGAGCCGCATCGATACCGACATGGTGAAGCATAAGCGCGCCATCGAGGAGTCCATCGCGCGCCTGGAGAAAGAGAACCTCATCAGCCGCCAGGGCGACGAGTTCCTGTTCCTGACCATCGAAGAGCAGAGCATCACGCGCGAGATCCAGAACACCCCGCTGCCGGGCAACGCCGAGATCAAGGAGCTGGCGGATATCATCTTCAAGGACGAGTTCGACGGCAAGGCCAAGTACCGCCACGACAACGGCAAGAACTTCGACCTACAGCTCAGCCTGGACGGCTACTTCCTCTCCAACAAGGGGGACATCGGCATCGAGTTGGCCTCCCCCCTGGGAGGCATGGAATACCAGAGCAAGAAAGGCAACGGCGTTATGGCCAGCGCAGACGGCAACCGGGCCGTGCTGATCCTGCCGGAGTCGAGCGAGTACTATCGGGAGCTGACCCTATTCCTGAAGACCAAATCCTATCTGGACGGACCGGGTTCCCGCAAGCTGAGCGGCAGCGAGGACATGATCCTGGCGCAGAAAGCCAGCGAGAACAACCAGCGTCGGCGCAAGCTCGTCGCCGGAGCGACCCAGCTTTTAAGCGACGCGGAGATTTATATCTGCGGCAGCGACTACCGGCCAAGCGCCAAGGGCGGCTACGCGCTGCTCATGGAGCTGGCCCGGTACGTGGTGGGCGTGGTCTATAAGAAGCTGGATCTCCTCCCGAACCCGGCCAGCGACTGGGAAAACATGGTGAGGACCGCCCTGAGCGCGTCGAGCGCGGCGCTCTTCGCCTCGGGGCCGCAGACGACCAATCCCAAGGCCTTAGAGGAGCTGCGGCAGTTCCTGGAGCTCTGCGCCCAAGCCGGTAAGACGCCGACGATGGCGGAGCTGGTGAAGCGTTTCGGCGGCGCCCCTTACGGCTGGCCGGACGGCAACGTCCAGGCGCTGCTGGCGCTGCTCTTCCGGGCCGACGAGATCAAGCTCTTCAAGGGCGGCTTCTTGGAGCCGAGCAAGGCCCTAGACTGCTTTATAAAGCCGAGCCTGTATGACGCCGTCTCCATCAGCCGGTCCCGGGTGCTGGGGCAGGAAGTGCTGGATGCCGCGCAGGAGGCCGCCAGGGCGCTGTTCCAGGACTTCGCGCCGGCTACGACCAGGGAACTGGCCGAGCACGTACGGAAGCATCTAGCCGCGTGGCAGGCAAGGCTCCGGGATTGGCAGAAGCTGATCGAGCACGACCCCAAGCAGTACCCGGGCGTAGGCGCGATGCAATCCATCATGGACTTCGCCCAGGGCTTAAAACAAATCAGCCTAGCCGAAGAACTGGTGGAGACGCTGGCGGCCAAGAGCGCCGAGCTCAGCGCCGTGTACGCCGAATACAAACGCATCGCCGAATTCTACGGCAACCAGATCGGCATCTGGCGCAAGGCTCAGAAGCTCCTTGAAGCCATCAAGCCCAGCCGGACGCAGCTGGAGCATGAGCCGTCGGCCAAGGAGGCCATCAGCCGGCTAGAATCGATCCTCGGTCAAGCCGAACCCTACGACCGCATCAAAGATCTAGCCCCGGCCATGGACCTCGTGCAGAAGGCCCTGGACGCGGCGATCCAGGCCACCCGGCACGCGCTTAAAGCCGCCATCGACGAGTACCGCGATCAGCTGACGCCGCTCTGCGATGAGTTGGGCCTGAGTCCGGAGGAAAACTATACGGTCAAAGAGCGGCTCAACCATCTGTACAGCCGCGCGCCGCTAGAGACGAGCCTGGCCGGCCTTGAGCTCTTACGGAGCACCCAGGTCGACTTAGCCTACAACCACGCGATTAAGACGCTACAGGAGTTCCGGCAAGCCAAGGCCGCCGTAGAGGCCAAGAAAGCCGAGGCCAAGAAGGAGCCGGTATCGCCGACCGGGGCGGAGATCGCGGCGGAACGGCCGCCCAAGAGCCCCGCCCCGGTAGCCAAGAGCGTTCAAGCGCCGGTCATAACCGAAGCCCTCGCGGCGAAGGACTTAATCGGCGGCAGGGAGATCCGGACCACCGGCGATGTAGACCAACTGGTCGAGCAGCTTCGCGCGGCGCTGAAGAAGAAGCTTGCCGAGGGAAAGCTGATCCGCATAGGATAATACCCTATCGGGTATAGTGGAGCTAAAAAGGAGCTCTGTATACCCGATAGGATATAGACACGTAATAATCCTTGCGGATATACCCGAACTGATATACTATTTAGGCATGAAAGAAGCGATGAGCCCCCTATCGGCCCTGGTCAAACAGGAGCGCAAACGAACCGGCATAACTCAGGAAGAGCTAGCCTTGAGCGCCGGCGTGGGCCTGCGTTTCGTGCGGGATCTGGAGCAGGGCAAGGCGAGCCTCAGGCTCGACAAGGTAGATCAGGTGCTGAGGCTCTTCGGCTACCGCACGGGGCCGATCAGGATAGAAAGACCGGATGCGTAAGCTGCGGGTCTACTACCAGGATCGGGCCGCGGGCCTCTTAGAGGAGACCGACGAAGGCTATCGCTTCAGCTATGAGCCTGAGTGGCTAGCGGCGGCCGGCGATCCGGTCAGCCTGACCCTGCCCCCGCGTGCCGAACCCTGGGAGTCCCCTACTCTATTCCCCTTCTTCGACGGCCTGATTCCGGAGGGCTGGCTCCTGGAACTGGGCGTGCGCAACTGGAAGCTGGACCCGCGCGACCGCTTTGGGCTGTTGGCAGCCTTCTGCCGGGACGCTATCGGGGCGGTGGGGGTGGAGGAGCTAGACGCGAAGGGAGACGGGCATGCCTAAGTGCCTCGTTTGCTTCGAAGCGCTCGAATCGAGTTCTAGCGGGGCCTACCATAAGCGCTGCGCCAAGGCCCTCTTTGAGAGCGCGACGGCGCCTACGATCGACCTAGACCCAAGCGGACTGGCCGAGGCGGGCTTGAGCCTCCTTCGGGCATCCGGGGCGCTGCCCGGCGTGCAGAAGAAGCTCTCGGTGGACAGGACGCCGGGCGAGGCGCGCCGGATGACCCTGCGCGCCTTAGGCGGCCGCTATATCCTTAAACCCCCGGTGGACGAGTACCCAATGCTGGCGGAGAACGAAGCTTTCTGCATGGAACTGGTCGCCCGCCTAGGCTACCCGACGGCGCCCCACGGCCTTGCGCGGCTGGCGGACGGAACGCTGGCGTACCTGTCCAGGCGCTTCGACCGCCCGGCCGACGGCAGCAAGCTGCCCCAGGAAGACTTCTGCCAGCTCAGCGGGCGCCCGTCGGCGGACAAGTATAAGGGGAGCCTGGAAGCGGCCGCCCGGGCTCTTCGCCGCTCCAGCCAGGAGGGCCTGGACGCGGTACGCTTCATGCAGCTGAATTTGATCTCGTGGCTGATGGGCAACGCCGACCTGCACCTGAAGAACTTCTCGCTCTACCGTCCCGCGCCTGGGCGCTGGCAGCTATCGCCCGCCTACGATCTGGTATCCACCGCCTTGGTTATTCCCGAGGACAAGGAAGAAACGGCCTTAACGCTGAACGGCAAGAAAGCCCGCCTCTCCCGCGCCGACTGGCTCAGCCTGGCCGACAAACTCGGAATAAGCCTTAAGGTATTTACGAACCTGGGCCGGCGCCTCTTCGACGCGTGGCCGCAGGTGGAAACCCTGTGCCGGGTCTCGTTCCTTTCGCCGGCTATGCAGGACGATTTCCTAGCGCGCTGGCGGGAGCGCGCCGACCGGCTCATGGCAGAGAACAGGCATGGTTAAAGCTAGATCACCGAGTATCAAACATATGACGAGAAAAGGAAACGCCTTATGAACCAATCCCTCTTAAAATCCTTCGCCCCCGACGCCCGCAAGCGCTTCCGCGCGGCCATGGAACAGCGGGCGGCGCTCTTGGGCCTGAGCGCCGATAAGGATCCGGTAGCGCCGCAGAAGTCCGGCGACAGGATATACATCGGCGGCAAAGCCTTTCCAGCGGCCTGGGAGGGGCAGCGGCAGAAGCTGGCGTCACGGATAACCAAGCAGGGTTGGAACGCGGTGATGGACGAGGCGGCGTATACCTGGTTTAACCGATTCGCGGCGCTGAGGTATATGGAGGTGCACGGCTACACGCCCCAGGGCATCAGGGTGCTGACGCCAGCGCCGCAGGGGAGCCAGCCGGAAATTCTAGAGCGAGCGGCAAGCGTAAATCTGTCTGGCCTTAAAAAAGACGAGATACTACAACTGAAGCTGGACGGGCAGAAAGACGAGGAGCTGTACCGGCTTTTAATACTGGCAGTGTGCGAGGGCTTCCATGCCCAGCTGCCGCTATTGTTCCCGGCGGTGCAGGAGGACCTGGAGCTCCTGCTACCCGACATGCTGCTGCGATCCGATAGCCTTCTTTCCTGGTTCGTGCAGGGTTTGCCCGACGAGGAATGGCAGGAGATTGAGGTACTGGGCTGGCTGTATCAGTATTACATTAGCGAGCTCAAGGCCGAGTACATGGCGAGGAAGAGCGCCTACAAGAAAGAGGAGATTCCGGCGGTTACCCAACTCTTTACGCCCAAGTGGATAGTGCAGTATCTGGTGCATAACAGCCTCGGGCGTACCTGGCTGTTACATTATCCGGAGAGCCCGCTCAAGACAAAGATGCCCTACTATATCGAGCCCGCCCAGCAGGAGCCCGAAGTAGAAGCGGAGCTGAAGCGTCTGTTCAGCGGCAGCCTGAACCCGGAAGACATTAAGCTCTTGGACCCTGCCATGGGCAGCGGGCATATTCTGGTAACGGCGTACGAAGTACTCCGGGAGATCTATCTGGAACGAGGCTACCAGCGCCAGCAATGCGCCCGGTTGATTCTGGAGAAGAACCTGTACGGTCTGGACATAGACCTGCGAGCAACGGAAATCGCCTGTTTTGCCTTACTCATGAAGGCCCGGGAGGATGATCCTGACATTCTGGCAACAGGCAAGGGCCTGCGCTTGAACCTTCTGAGCTTTAAAGATTGTTCACCTGAAGAAAGGGCAGACCTTATCCAGAGCCTAAATCCTGCCAAAGACCAGAGAGATAATTTGCAGGCGGTATTAAGTCTATTTGAGCAAGGCACTTTGTTTGGCTCGCTGATCCAAATTCCCAAATATCTTGTTGGCAAGTTAAATGATCTCTCATTGTGGTTAGAGAAAGTGGTTGCGAGTCAGGATCTCTTGGCTAGCAATGCAGCGGAGTTGGCGCTGGTTTTTGTGCGACTGGCTCAGGTGCTGGGGCAAAAATATGATCAGGTAGTGAGTAATCCGCCATATATGGGAAACAAGTTCTTGTCCCCAGCTCTAAAAACGTATCTGGGTAGCGAGTACGAAGGCTATGAAAAAGACCTATTCAGCGCTTTTATTGTCCGAAATCTGATGTTTGCTGGAGATGCAGGGCAGTTGGGGTTCATGTCACCCTTTGTATGGATGTTCATTTCCAGTTATGAAGAACTACGCCAAAAACTGATTGATGATGAAGTAATCACATCTTTAATACAGCTGGAATATTCTGGATTTGATGGGGCAACCGTACCTATTTGTACATTCACAATTCAGCGTTCTAGTATTCACAATTACAATGGAATATTCATTAAGTTGTCAGAATTTCGCGGAGCCCAGCAACAGGCTCCTAAGACTCTAGAGGCTATTCAGAATCGTAACTGCGGATGGCTGTATTCTGCCAACACCAATACTTTCAAAAGTATACCCGGTCGACCAATTGCCTACTGGGTAAGTAGAGAAATGATCTCGACCTTTTCTTTTGCCACACGGGTTAGTGATTTCATCGATACTCGAATTGGATTGGTAACTGGTGATAACGCTAAGTATATCAGGCAATGGAGCGAAGTAAAAAAAGGAAATATTGGTTTTGGTGAGAGTAGAATTGCGGCAAAAGATTCAAAAAAGAAGTGGTTCCCGCAGTCTAAGGGTGGGGACTTTCGAAAATGGTTTGGAAATCACGAAACGGTCATAAACTGGTATGATGATGGCAACGAGCTCCAAACAACTCTGCATGTGTCAGGTTCTCGAACTCTCGCGCATAACTTCAATTTGGACCAAATCTTCAAGAATGGAATAACATGGACAAAAATATCATCAGCGTATTTCGGAGCAAGATATCAACCCAAAGGGTTTATTTTCAATGATGCCTCGGCAAATGGTTTTAATAGAGGAAGCATTAAAGATGAAGTTATATTAGCATACTTGTGTTCAAAAGTAGCAACAGAGCAGTTGAAACTACTTAATCCTACATTAAATTTTCTGCCAGGAAATGTTTCAAGTTTACCATTTGATCCAAATTCACTTCAAACCTCGAAAATCGAGGTTGATTCAAAAAACATGATTCTGTTGGCAAAAACGGATTGGGATTCCTTCGAAACCAGCTGGGACTTCCAGGCCCTTCCCTGGCTGCCTGCCACCTTACCCACTTACCAAAAAGACACCACCATCCCCGCCCCCGACGGGCACTCCACTGCCAGTTGTTGGACCACCTGGCGGGCCATAGGACAGCACTGGATTGCCGAGATGCTGCGGCTGGAAGAGGAGAACAACCGCCTGTTTATCGACGCCTATGGTCTGCAGGATGAGCTGACACCGGAAGTGCCGATAGAGCAGATAACGTTGACGGTGAACCCTTGGTACCGCTACAAGCCGCGGAAAAACAAAGCAGAAGTGACAGAAGACGACGGGCCAGGGATCGAAGCGGAAATCCTTGGGGCGGGCGATAGCCCGGACCAAGATTGGAGTGGAGAGCCCGGTGCCGCCGGAACGGCGGCAGGCCCCCAACTATACCCGGAAGGCGAAGAGCGGATGCGGGCGGACGGCGCGCGGGAGCTTGTAAGCTATGCACTGGGCTGTGCGATGGGGCGGTACAGCCTGGATGAACCGGGGCTGGTCTATGCCGAGACCGGTGGCGCGGGCTTTGATGCCAGGCGCCACCAGAGCTTTCCGGCGGACGATGACGGTATTATACCGGTGACGGACTTCAAGTGGTTCGAGGAAGATGCCGCGGTGCGGGTGGAGAACTTTGTGCGCACCGTATGGGGCAGCGAACGGCACGAGGAGAACATGCGCTGGCTGGCGGAGGCTCTGGATGCCAAGGGTACCGAACTGCCGCTGGATACCCTGCGGCGCTACCTGGCGGGTGACTTTTACAAGGACCACCTGTCTACTTACAAAAAGCGGCCCATTTACTGGAAGTTTAGCTCCGGGAAGGAGAAAGCCTTTGAGGCGCTGGTGTACCTGCACCGCTATAATGCAGGCACCCTGTCGCGGATGCGCATGCAGTACGTGGTGCCTTTGACCGGCCAGTTGCGCAAGAAAATCGACAGCCTGGATGCCCAGAGCCGGGAGGCGGCCAGCACGGCGGAGCGGAAGCGGCTGGAAAAGGAGCTCACAGGCTTACAGAAGAAGCTGGTGGAGCTGGCGCGCTTTGACGAGGAGCTGAACCACTACGCCCAGTTGCAGATAAGCCTGGACCTGGATGATGGGGTGCGGGTGAACTACGGCAAGTTCGGCGGCTTGTTGGCCAATGTGAAGGATGTGTGCGGTAAAACAGAGGACTAAGTCATGGGCTTCCTGAGTATGCTTACAGCATACTCAGGAAGCCCAGCACAAGTCAAATTTGATGATACTGGCGATTCTCGCTGTCAGGAATACATGCTATAATCCTGACAGGTCTATTAGCAGAAGGGGTGTCTAATTGCTTGCTGATAAATTACTTTCAAGGATTTACGGCATGAAGAGGGGTTGGTGTTTTACCCCAAAAGACTTCCTCGACCTAGGATCCCAGTCGGCCATATGGCAGGCCCTGTCCCGACTTGAGAAAAAGGGCGTTATCCGTAAGATTATGCGTGGCGTATATGAATATCCAGAGAAAAACACCTTTCTTGAGGGCTATGCCAGTCCAGATCCAGATCGGGTAGCCCGGACCATAGCGCGAGGCAATAGCTGGAACATCGTCCCCGACGGGACTACAGCGCTCAATCTGCTTGGCCTTTCAACCCAGATTCCCGCCGAATGGAGCTACCTTACCGATGGCCAAAACAGACGCTACGAACTGGATGGCATTCGTATCGTCTTCCATAAGCGAGCCAACAAGGAGGCCGCGGAACTCTCCAGGGATTCAGCCATCCTGGTGCAGGCCATAAAAGCGCTTGGCAAGGATGCCATTGATGAGCGCGTCTTGAAGAAGCTTGGAGATTATCTTCCGGCCTCGTCCTGGACAAAAATCGTCAAGGAGTGCCGCTATGTAACCGGTTGGGTGCTCGATGTGCTCAAGCAAGCCGCCAATCAGGCTGCTATCAAGGACGGCCAGGTATGATCGAGTTGGCACGGGGTCCGGACCGGCGTAGGCAGGAATTATTCCGCGAGACCTCCCGAAAGATGGGCGTCCACGAAGCCATCATAGAGAAGGACTTCTGGGTGTGCCTTATTTTACGAGTGCTCTTCTCGTCCGAGCGCTGGGGGAACAAGGTCGTTTTCAAGGGTGGAACGAGCCTGTCTAAAGTCTATAGGGCGATAGAGCGTTTTTCCGAGGACATAGATCTCATCCTGGACTGGCGGGAACTGGGGTACTCCAAGGACGATCCCTGGCTGCCCGAGAGCAAAAATAAGAAAGACCAGTTCGTAAAAGCGACGACGCCTATAACGCGTCAATTCCTGAACGAGGTCTTTGCGCCATCCCTCCAAGCACTCTGCAATCGCGAACTGGGGCCTCTGCTGAATATTCGGGTAGATGGGGATATCGTTGAGGTCGAGTACCCAAGGGCATTCAGCAATCCATCCATCCTGCCCAGTATCATACTGGAGCTGGGCCCCCTTGCTGCTTGGACGCCACACAAGGACGCCGTAATCACTCCTTATGCAGCCGAACAGTATCCCGGCGTGTTCACGACTCCTGACTGTCCCCTGAAAGTGGTTACCGTCGAGCGCACGTTCTGGGAAAAGGCGACTATACTACACCAGGAATATCATCGGCCCGCCGATAAAGCAATGCCCGCTCGCTATTCCCGTCACTACTATGATGTATTCAAGATGGCCAAGACCTCTATCTCCGACTTAGCACTCAAGGAAATCGAGTTATTGCCTAAGGTCGTTGAGTTCAAGGAGCGTTTCTATAAGGCGACTTGGTCCAATCTTGCCACTGCCCGCCCTGGTTCATTCCGCCTGCTTCCCCCTGCGGCGCGAATTCCTGATCTTGAGCGCGACTACCAGGCGATGGGCTCAATGTTCTTCCATGCGGAACCATCATTCGATGTCGTACTGGAAACATTAGCAAGCCTTGAATCTCGCATCAATGCTATTTACGCACAGGCTAAGGACTCCGCCCCATGATAAATACAAACGTAATTAACGCTATTGCCCTTCGGATGCAGGCGCGCGACTGCTGCCATAACCCCTTCCGGCTGGTCTTCTGGCATAGCGACGGCTTGGACCACGAAGAGCTTCGGGCGTATCGGGCGGCCTTCGCCGAGCGCTCCTGGGAGCTCCTTGACGCGGCCACGGTCGGGCCGCTCGCGCTGAAGTCGCGCATCCGGGACGAAGCCGGGCGCTCCTTCGTTATCCTTATCACGGGCGAGCAGGCCGAGGCGCGGAAAGACCCGCTCTTAGACCTAAAGCTCCGATATCCGGTCTTCAGGGCCGACGACCAGAGCATGTACCTTGACGAGCTGGGCTTGGGATCCCGCATGGACCTGCGCGACTACGTGGGCGGCCGTTTAGCCTTCTTTAAAAAAAAGGAGCGGCGGGACGCGCTCAAGCGCCTCGGGCTCACGGCGGAAAGCGAGAATCGCGAATCGATGGACGCCAAGCTGATCGCGGCGGTCGCGGGGGCGGATGCTCCGCAGCTCGAGGCCGTCATCCTGGCCCTGGTCTCCAAGCTCGGCCCAGAGGACGACGTCAACGCGCTCTTAGCGCCCTTCGACCTACAGGCCGCGTTCTGGCAGGCCGTCAAGCAGGCGTTCGGCTTCGAGGACGCGACGGCGAAGCTGGCCAAGCTGGTCCTCCGCCTCTTCTACAGCGACCTTGCCTATAGCCTTGCGGAAAGCGGAGGCGGCAAGGCGGCTCAGAAGTTAGCTCCTTATCTCGTAGGCGTCCCGAGCGCCGCCTTTAGGCTCTGCCAGGCTTGGAGGAACACCGTCTCCGCGCGGCCGGGCTATATCCGCTGGCTACGCTGGGTGAGCGCCTCGACCGAGGGGCTCCTAAGCGAGCTCTTGAATGAGCTGGATCTCGATGCCCTCCTTAGAATCCGCGGCTTCGACGTTAATAAATGGATACTAGCGCAGCTCGTCGGGGGGCTCAAGCGACAGGGCCCGGTCGAGGCCCTGCGGAAGATCGCCGAACTAGCCCAAGCCAAGGCCGCCGAGGAGTATTGGCTGAGCCCCGATGAGGCCGCCGCATACCCTAAGGCCTATGGCGCGTGCGAGGCGGCGGCGGCGTTTACGACCGCCCTGGCCTCGTTCTCAGCCGACGCGAGCATGGGAGCCCCAGCGATGGCGGAGGCCTACGTCGATTCGTGGTACCGTATCGATCAGCACTATCGCCTCTACCGCGAGCGGAGCGAGAGCCTCGCCGCCTGGGACCTCTTTAAAAGCCTGACCGCCCTCCTAGACGGATACTACGTGGGCCGCTACCTGCAGGTCTTGGGCGCGGCCTGGGAACGCGCGCTCCTTGGCGAGGCCGACAGCCTAGGCGAATGGGCTATCCTGCCCGGGGCCAAGCAGGAGGACTTTTTCTTGCGCCACGTACAGACGCCGCTCGAGTCGGGCGAGCTGAAGCGCCTATACGTGATCGTAAGCGACGCGCTGCGTTACGAGACGGCCGCCGAGCTGGCCGATACGCTGGCCGCCAACCCGCGGCTTAAGCTGGAGCGCGGCGCCATGCAGTCAATGCTGCCGTCGATCACCCGCCTCGGGATGGCAGCCCTGCTCCCGCACCGCGCGCTCTCCTTAGGCGCCAACCAGAGCGTCCTCGTCGACGGCCAAGCCAGCCAGGGAACGGAAAACCGCGCCAAGATCCTGGCCCGCCATGAAGGCGCGGCGATCGATTGGGCGGAGCTCCTGGCCATGAAACGCGAAGCCGCGCGCGCCTTCGTCAAGGATAAGGCCGTGGTTTACATCTATCATGACAAGATCGACGCCGTCGGGGACAAGCAGGTCTCGGAGGAACGCAGCTTCGCCGCCTGCCGCGAGGCTATCCAGGAGATCGCGAACATCGTGCAGTTCGTGATGAACACGCTCCTGGGCTCTCGCGTCGTCATTACGGCCGACCACGGCTTCATCTACCTGCCGGGTGATCCGCCTGAGTCGATGAAGACCGCGTTGCCGGCCGCGATCCCCGGTACGCTCGAGGCGAAGAAACGCTACCTCATAGGCCGGAAGCTGGCCGAGTATCCGGGGGCTATCAGGGGCGCGCTAAAGCTGGATGGGGAGGCTTCGGATCTCGGCTTCCTGATACCGCGGGGCCTACAACGCTTCCACTTTAAAGGCGGCGCGCAATTCTTCCACGGCGGGATCATGCCGCAGGAGACGATCGTGCCGGCGCTGACCGTACGGATGGCGGGAGAAGGGGCTCGATCGGCCCCCGCGATTCGCAAGGTGGAGCTGGGCGTCATGTCGCTGCCGCAGACGATCACCACTAGGCAAATAAACCCCCGCATCCATCAGGACGAGCCGATAGGACCGGCCATCCTGCCGCGGACCGTCAAGATCGGCATCTACAAAGACAGGGCCGCGGTTTCTGATGAGCCGGTGGTCATGTTCAACGCCAGCGGCGACAACCACGCCGACCTGCGACGCACGGTTCCCCTGCATCTACTACGGGGCGACTTCGATAGCAAAGCCTTGTACCGCTTCTCCATCGTCGACGAGGAAAGCGGCGTCGAAGTATACGGCCAGGACCTTCACATATCGCTCATGATAGCCGACGAATTCTAAGCTAAACGGGGTAACGAGATGAACGACGAAAGCCTTGATGAGAAGCTCCTACGACTCTTCGCCGGCAAGGTGGTCCGGAAGGACCTCACCGTCTCGATCAAACAGGGCGCCAACGTCCCGATCTTCGTCCTCGAGTATCTCCTCGGCATGTACTGCTCGACCGACGACCCGGAAACGATCGCCCAGGGCATCGAAAAGGTAAAGCGTATACTGTCAGAGAACTACGTCCGACCCGACGAAAAAGAGCGGGTCAAGATGAAGATTCGGGAATCGGGTAGCTTTAAGATCATCGATCGCATCACCGGCTCGCTCAATGACGCCAAGGATATCTACGAGGTGTCCTTCTCGAACCTTGGCATCAGCAAAGTGCCCATCGCCGATTCCGAAGTGAAGCGCTACGAGAAGATCCTCTCGGGGGGCATCTGGTGCATCATCACCATGGGCTACCTCTTCGAGGAAGGCAGCGGCCGCTCGCCCTGGGTGATCCAGGACCTGAAGCCCATCCAGCTACCGAACATGGATCTGGACGAACTCCTTGCCGCCCGTAAGGAGTTTAGCGACGACGAGTGGATCGACGTCATCCTGCGCTCGGTCGGGATGGAACCGCTCGAGTTCACCCCGAGGGTAAAATGGCACCTTTTAACGCGGCTCGTCCCCTTCGTGGAGAATAACTTCAACGCCTGCGAACTCGGGCCGCGCGGTACCGGAAAAAGCCACGTGTACAAGGAAATCAGCCCGGCGAGCATCCTGGTCTCAGGCGGCCAGACCACCGTCGCCAACCTATTCTATAACCTCAGCTCCAAGGCCATGGGGCTCGTTGGCCTCTGGGACGTGGTCGCCTTCGACGAGGTAGCCGGCATCTCCTTCAAGGACAAAGACGGCGTGCAGATCATGAAAGACTATATGGCGTCCGGATCGTTCGCCCGAGGTAAGGAGATGAAACCGGGTTACGCCTCGTTCGTCTTCGTTGGGAACATCAATCAGCCGGTTGAGACGCTTATAAAAACGAGCCACCTGCTCTCCCCTTTCCCTGAGGCTATGATCGACACCGCCTTCTTCGACCGCTTCCACGCCTATATTCCCGGATGGGAGATACCCAAATACCGTCCCGAGTTCTTTACCCGGCAATTCGGCTTCATCGTCGATTACCTCTCTAGCTTCTTCATCGAGGTGCGGAAGAAGACCTTCTCCGACGCCATCGATCGGTGGTTCAGCCTAGGCGACAACCTTAACCAGCGCGACGTGATCGCCGTGCGCAAGCTCGTCTCGGGCCTTCTTAAGCTCCTTTATCCGGCCGGCGATTTTTCTAAAGAAGCCGTACGGCAATGCCTGGAATACGCACTAGAGAGCCGGCGCAGGGTCAAGGAACAGCTAAAGAAAATAGGCGGCATGGAATTCTATGACGTGCACTTCAGCTACATCGACAAAGAAAGCCTAGAAGAGCGCTTCATTTCCGTACCCGAACAAGGCGGCGGGAAGCTCATCCCCGAAGGACTATTGGCTCCAGGCACCCAATACTGCATCGCTGAAGGATCCAGCGGGCACCTCGGCGTCTACCGGATGGAATGCCAGCTAACGCCCGGTCACGGCGGGCTATCGACTTCGGGCCTCGGCTTGAACGCCCAGGCGAAGGAGCCGCTCAAGCTGGCCTTTGATTTCTTCAAGGCGAACCTGAACCGCATAGCCGGGCAACAGAAGTTTTCGGACCATGACTTTCACTTGCACATGGTTGAGTTACAGAATGCAGGCTACCCTACCGGCACCACGCTCTGCGGCTTTATTACCCTGTGCAGCTCGATCCTCAAGCGCCCGCTGCAGCCGCAGCAAGTGATACTCGGCGATATCAGCCTAGGGGGTTCACCCAAGCCGGTAACGAATTTGGCTGATACCCTGCAAGCCGCCTTCGACGCCGGGGCCAAGCGTATACTGCTACCGATGAGTTCCGTTAGCGCGATTCCGTCGGTACCGGGGGAGCTCTTCGCAAAATTCCAGACGGCGTTCTACCAAGATCCGATCGACGCGGTGGTGAAGGCCTTGGGAATGGAATAAAAAAGGCCCGCCAATCGGCGGGCCTTTTTATCTATTTACCTTAGGCACTCCTTTTACTTATTTCTTTACAGTTTTTATCATACACTACAAGCCAACCATTATACTTTATAGTAAAATTGGATCCTATCGCTCCTTTAAACTCCTTCCCCGTATCGCTCATTTTATTTATCTCTCTTCCTTTCTCATCATAAGTAATAAACCAACCTGCATGGCTTATTATAAAGAAGTCGTTTCCAGCTCCTAACAATATCTTTGAACTTGAACTCATTTTCGACAACTCTCGGTTACTAGAATCATAGATCGGAAGAGCGTCGTGTAGGGAAAGAGTGTAGATCTCGGTGGT
>CALKWG010000123.1 GCA_938004315.1 uncultured Spirochaetaceae bacterium | reverse complement strand
CCGATAGGCCGGGTCGCTGGTCGCCGAGCCTAAGCGCGACTCGACGGCGGCGCGCGTCTCCAGGTACTCGGCTTGCTCCGGCTTAGCGCGTAGGCGGACCAGGGCCAGCTCCAGACCCTCGAGCTCGCGGAGCTCGGCGCCCGCGGGGGCGTCGTACAGCACGTCGCGCTGGACGCTCGCGCATGACGTCGCGGCCCAGGAGAAGGCGAGCGCGACGAGTACGGAGGCGAGCTTGGGGGCGAGCCTGATGGCGGGCGCGGCGGGCCGAGCGACCCGGCCGTGGTCTCTTTGGCGATTACGCATGCGGTACTCCCTATGCCGAGGCCCTATCGCCCGGGCGCGTAGGCGTTGATCGTGTGGTCTATGCCGCGGACGACGAGATCGAGCCCGCCGTCGCCGTCTATGTCTATGAAGGTCGGCCTGCCCGCGCCGGCCACCGGGAAGCCGGGCAGCGGCTTAAACGAGGCGTCGAAGGCGAAGAGCGCGTCGCCGCCCCCGGAGGCGAAGATCTCCTCGAGCCCGTCGCCGTCCCAGTCGTGGGCTACGAGGGCTATGCCTGCGGCGCCCGGGCGAATCGGCCCCGGGCTCGATTCGATCGAGCCGTCCCTCCGTACCCTATGGAGCGCGCCCGAGGAGTCGGCCAGGAAGAGGCTCGCCAAGGCAGGGGCCCAAGTCAGGCCTTCGTCGAAGGCGCCGTCCAGGGCGACGGGGAAGCCGGGCGCCGGCCGCCCGTCGGAGAGGAAGGCGAAGAGCATGCCGCCCTCGGCGACGGCCGCGACCGCGAAGGGGGCCGCCGCCGCCCCGGTAAGGACCGGCGCCGCGCCGACGATGCCCTCGAGCTCTACCGGCCAGCCGGCCAGGGGGCGGGCCTCGGGACCGAGGAGGTAGAGGCGGCCGTCGAAGGAGCGCGGCGCTACGGCGAGGGCGGCTCCCGCCGCCGTCGGAGCGCGCCGCTGCCTCGCGGCCAGCGTCGCTCCTTTGGCGGCCGAGCCCGAGGAATCGACCACGAGCAAGGCCGGCTCGGCGGCGAGCGGGGCGTAGAGGCGGCCGGCCGACGCGGTCGGCGGCGCGCCTATCGCCTCGCCGCTTAAGACGGGGAAGCGCGGGGCCGGTTCTAAGAAGGCGTCGCAGCGGTAGATCGTCCCCTTCGCCGAGGCCGCCCATACCGCGCGGATACGCTCGCCGTCCAGCTCGAGCGCCAGGAAGGCGCGGTCGTCCAGCTCCAGCTCGCGGACGCGCCCGCCGGCCAGCTCCATGGCCAGCGCCTTGCGGCCGCTCGTCCAATAGGCCATAGCCTTGCCGTCCGGCGCCCTCCCGACGAGGAGCTCGGCATCTATCGATCCCGGCGCGCGCCTGGGGAATCCGGGCAAAGACGATAAGGGGCGGGCGTCGGAGCGCATGGCCGAGAGCTCGAGCGTGAAGCCGCCCTGGCGGACCCTGAACGAGGCCAAGCCCCGCCCGTATATCGACAGCGCCTTTTGGACGGCGCCCTGGCCTCGTAGGAAGAAGGGCGCGCCGCGCTCGAGGCCGTAATAAAGCATGGCGGATGATTCGGGCGAGACGCCGGCTTGCAGCTCTCGCCAGCGATCGGTCTTTACGAGGAGCTCGTCGTCGCTCAGCTCCGCCAAGGCGGCTCCGAGTATCTCGGCGCTCTGGCAGAGGTATAGAAAGCCCTCGCGGACGGCGTAGAAGGGTTCGACGAGCTCGATGCCGGCGGCCGAAAGGAGGGAGCGCATCCAGCGCGGGAAGCTTATGCGCGCCAGGCGGGCCCCGCCCGAGACGGCGCTCAGGTCGAGGCCGGCGAAGGGCGAGGCGAAGACCTGCTCGAAGGCCGCGCGGCGCGCCGGCTCGTCGGCTACCGATACGAAGAATATAGGGGAGGGACCGAGCTCGACGCCGAACGCGCCTAGCTCATCGCCCATCCACGAGAAGAGGAGCCGGTCCAGGTTCTGGCCGAAGGCGAGCCGCGCCCCGTCCTGGGCGGCGGCGTAGGCCGATTGGGCGCCTTCCCCGAGCGCCGGCGCGATGGCCTTCCAGAGCTCGTCCGGCTTACCGGCGGCCAAGAGGCTGAAGTAGGCGGTCGAGGCAGGGAGGCGGGTCAGGGCCGCCGGCGTGCGCGAACGCCGTTCGAACAGGGGCTTTAAAGGCCCGTCGGCCGCCCTGGCGTCGATCGCGGCGGCGAGCCGGACGCTTTGGTCGCGAAGGTCCAGGTCTACGACGCCTAGGCCGCTATACGATAGGCCGCTGAAGAGCGTCGCGAAAGAATTTTCGCCGCCCTGGCCGAAGGCCGAGCCGACGAGCTCGGGATCGACCATGGCGCGGAGCCCCCAAGGGGCCTTGGCGGCCAGGGCTTTGGCTATGACGCCCCGCGGATCGGCTGCACGGCGTGCCAGCGCCTCCTCTAGGAGCGCGCCGTCCGAGGCGGCGACGAGGAGGTTCCTTCGCACGGCCGCGTGTAGGGTAAAACCCTCGGCTTCGTAGACGAAACGGGGCGGCGAGGCGTCCCGTTCGTATGACAGGCCTTTGACCCGCGCCAGGAGGCCGGGTAGGAGCTTGGCAGCCGGCTCGGCCAGGCGGGCCAAGGCCGAGCGAAGGCCGAGGTCGGCCACGAGCATGAAGGCGCCGCCCTCGAAGACGGCGAAGTCGGCCCTAAGCTCGGCCGCCCTCATGAGGGCCGGCGATGAAAAGAGCCCCGAGGCCCTGGCTGAGCGGAGCGACGCGAGCAGCTCCGCCGACTCGGGCCCCGACAGCGCGGCGTCGAGCGCCTTGAGGCCGACCGCGTCGCGGGCTAGGGCGCTGACCGACGGGACGCTCGCGTAGGCGACGAAGCCAGGCGCTACCTTCTCGCTCGGGTCGTGCCGGACGACGAGCGCCAAGACGATCAGGACGAGCGCTATGGCGGCCGGGAGGCCGAAAAGGAGGCCGAATATCCAGGCCAGCGCTTTCGCGCCGCGGCCGCGCCGCGCGCGGGCATCGCCATCCCGTCCCGCTACCTGCCCTTCGTCCAGCCGGCCTTCGTCCATCGCTTCCTCCGTGAACGGCATTGTCGACCGAAAGGACTCGTTGCGTCAACGGAAATTGGGTGCTAGCATCACTAGCTATGGAAACCATCGACCGACTCCGCGCGCTCGACCGCGAGATCACGCTCATCGAGCATATAGCGGCCACCCTCGCCTGGGATGAGGAGACCTATATGCCGCCCGCCGCCGTAGAGGAGCGCGGCGATCAGCTGGCCTTCCTCAGCGCCTTGGCGCATGAAAAGGCCACCGTCGCCGAGATAGGAGAGCTCCTCGCCTCGCTCGGCTCCAGCTCCGAGCGCCCCGGCGGTCGGGAAGACCTGCCCGAATACGACCGCGCCTATCTCCGCGTCATGCGCCGCGCCTACGACCAGAAGACCAAGCTGCCGACCGAGCTGGTCTCCGAGCTCGCCAAGGCGACGAGCCTCTCCCAGGCAGCCTGGGCCAAGGCCAGGGCGGCGAACGACTTCAAGGCCTTCGAGCCGCACCTCAAGACCATGGTCGGCTTAAGCCAGCGGATCGCCGCCTGCCTGGATCCGCGCAAGAGCGCCTACGATGTCCTCCTCGACCGCTATGAAGAGGGCGCTAGCCAAGCTTCGATCGCCGCGGTCTTCGCGCCCCTTAGGACGGAGCTCGTGCGCATCATGGACGCCGTCAAGGCCAGGCCCCAGGTCGACGACGCTTGCCTGCGGCGCCGTTGCCCCGAGGCCGATCAGGTCCGCCTCTCCGAATATTTCATGAAGGTCCTCTCGTACGACCTGGACCGCGGCCGCCTGGATAAGACCGCCCACCCCTTCACCACCACCCTGGGCGAGTCGGACGTGCGCATCACCACGCGCTACCACGAGGACTTCTTCCCCTCGAGCCTCTTCA
>CALKWG010000122.1 GCA_938004315.1 uncultured Spirochaetaceae bacterium | reverse complement strand
ACCGGGTTGTGCGGCAGGATCTTGGTGCTCATGCCCACCGCGATGCCGTCGACGCCGGTGAAGAGCACCACCGGCATCTTGGCGGGGAAGGAGGTCGGCTCCCTGTTGCGGCCGTCGTAGCTGTCAACGTACTCGGTAATCTTGGGGTTATAGAATATTTCTTTGGCGAAGGGCGTAGCGCGGCATTCGATATAGCGGGCGGCGGAGGCCTCGTCGCCGGTATACAGGTTGCCGAAGTTGCCCTGCCTATCGATGAAGAGCTCCTTGTTGGCCAGGACCACCAGGGCGGAGTAGATCGACGCGTCGCCGTGCGGGTGATACTTCATGCAGGAGCCCACGATGTTGGCGACCTTGTGGAACTTGCCGTCGTCGGCCTCGAAGAGGGTATGCAATATGCGCCGCTGCACGGGCTTCAGGCCGTCATCCAGGTCGGGGATAGCGCGGTCCTTGATCACGTAGCTGGCGTAATAGAGGAAGTTGTCCTTGAATAGCTTCTTGACGTATGCCATCGGTATGTCCCTAGAGGTCGTTCACGAGATTGGCCATGATGAAGTCGCGGCGCTCCGGCGTATTCTTGCCCATATAGAAGCCCAGGGTCTCCGGCACGGTCTTCAAAGACTGCACGTCCACGCTCATGAGCCTGATGTCCTCGCCTATGAACTGGCCGAATTCCTTGGGGGAGATCTCGCCCAAGCCCTTGAAGCGGGTGATCTCGGCGGAGGCGCCCAGGGCGGCGGCCGCCTCGTCGCGCTCCTTCGAGCTATAGCAATAGCGCGTCTCCTTCTTATTGCGCACCCTGAAGATCGGCGTCTCGAGTATGGACACCCGCCCCTGGGTCACGAGCTCCTCGAAGAAGGACAGGAAGAAGGTGAGGAGGAGGATGCGGATATGGAAGCCGTCGTAATCCGCGTCCGTGGCTATGACGATGCGGCCGTAGCGCAGGCCCTCTACGTCGTTCTCTATCCCCAGGGCCATCATGAGGTTATAGAGCTCGGCGTTCTTGTAGATGGCCGTGCGGCGCATGCCGTACATGTTCTCCACCTTGCCGCGCAGGCTGAAGATGGCCTGGGTCATCACGTCGCGGGCGCTGACCATGGAGCCGGAGGCCGACTGGCCCTCGGTGAGGAAGATGGTCGAGCGCTCGCCGTCGGGGCCGTCGCCTAGGTGCAGCTTGCAGTCCTTGAGGTTGGGTATCTTGAGCTCGATCTTCTTGGCGGCCTCGCGGGCCTCCTTCTTGACCACGTTGAGCTCGGTGCGCAGCTTCTCGTTGCTGGCTATCTTCTCCTGCAGGCGCTTGGCGGCGGCCGGGTTGCGCCTGAGGTACTCGTCCACCCCGCGCTTCACCTCCTGCAGTATCCAGGGCTTGATGTCGCCGTTGCCGAGCTTGTTCTTGGTCTGGCTCTCGAACATCGGGTTCTTGAGCTTTACCGCCACCGCGGCGGCTATGCCCTCGCGGACGTCCTCGCTCCGGTACGAGGCCTGGAAGAACTCGTTCACGGCCTTCAAGAAGCCCTCGCGGAAGGCGGACAGGTGCGTGCCGCCGTCCGAGGTATACTGACCGTTGACGAAGGAGAAGTATTCCTCGCCGTAGTTGTTAGTATGGGTGAAGGAGAATTCGATCTTATCGCCGCGCCAGTAGCCGGCCTCGTAGAGGACGTCATCGCCGGTCTCGTCCTTAAGGAGGTCGAGGAGGCCGTTCTCGCTCGTAAACTCCTGGCCGTTCAACTCCAGGGTCAGGCCTGAGTTCAGGTAGGCGTAGTGCCTCATACGCTTCTCGACGAACTCCATGTTATAGGCGTATTCGCCGAAGATCTCGGGGTCGGGCGTGAACTCGACGTAGGTGCCCTGGCCCTCGGCACGGGGGGCCGAGCCGTCCCGCTGAGATTTAAGGACGCCGCGCTCGAAGACCGCCTCGAAGAAGCGCCCCTCGCGGTACGAGACCACCTTGAAGCGGCTCGATAGCGCGTTGACGGCCTTGGTGCCCACGCCGTTCAGGCCGACGGAGAACTGGAAGACGTCGTCGTTGTACTTGGCGCCGGTGTTGATGACCGAGACGCAGTCGATCACCTTGCCCAGGGGTATGCCGCGGCCGCGATCCCGGATACCGATGACGCCGTCGCGGATAGCGACGGTAATCCGCTTTCCGTAGCCCATGATAAACTCGTCGACGGCGTTGTCTACGACCTCTTTAAGGAGGATGTAGATGCCGTCGTCGGGGTTGGCGCCGCTTCCGAGCCGGCCTATGTACATGCCCGTCCTGAGCCTGATGTGCTCGAGCGACGAGAGGGTCTTGATCTTGGACTCGTCGTATTCCTTAGCCTGAACCTTTGCCATGGCCGGCACTATAGCACGCGGGCCGAGCCGATGAAAAGTTGAAGGCTACGGGAGCCCGGGCGCCCGCCGTAGCCCCGGCGCGCCCGGGGCCTTAGGTCGAGATCCGGTTGCGCCCGGCCTCCTTGGAGCGGTACAGCGCGGCGTCGGCCAGGT
>CALKWG010000121.1 GCA_938004315.1 uncultured Spirochaetaceae bacterium | reverse complement strand
ATCAGCAAGAACATCCGTGAGAACGGCGGCTCCATCCCCGGCATACGCTCGGAGAAGATGGAAGAATACCTGACGAAGATCCTGAACCGGATCGTCCTGCCCGGCGCCCTCTACCTGGCGTTGATAGCCCTGATACCCACCGTGGTGCAGCGCATGTTCAACTTCCCCAGCGAGCTGGCGTACCTCCTGGGCGGTACCTCCCTCCTGATCCTCGTCGGCGTTGACCTGGACACGATGTCCCAGATCGAGGCCCAGCTCAAGATGCACCATCACGACGGGCTGACGAAGAAGGGCTCCATCAAGGGCCGGAATCTCTAGCAGGTAGACGAGCGGCCCCGGAACGTGGTACAACAGCGCTTCGGGGCCATACGGAGGAATTTTCATGAAGGTCAGGACCAGCGTTAAGCGCATTTGCGATAAATGCAAGGTGATCAAGCGGAACGGCATCGTCCGCATCATCTGCGAGAATCCTAAGCATAAGCAGAAGCAGGGATAAGGAGGCCGTATTCCATGGCACGTATAGCGGGAGTCGACCTCCCCAACAAGCACGTAGAGATAGCGCTCACCTACATCTACGGCATCGGCCGCACCAGCGCCCGCAAGATCTGCGAGGCCGTCAAGGTCGACCCGATGCGCAACATCAACGACCTCTCCAACGAGGAAGTGAACGAGCTGCGCAAGCTCATCGAGAACGAGTATAAGGTAGAGGGCCGCCTCCGCACCGAGGTCGCCCTGAACATCAAGCGCCTCATGGACATCGGTTGCTACCGGGGCCTCAGGCACCGCAGGGGCTTGCCCGTCCGCGGCCAGCGCACCAAGACCAACGCGCGCACCCGCAAGGGCAAGAAGAAGACCGTGGCCAACAAGAAGAAGGCCTAAGGGGGAACCGAATCCATGGCTCAAGCTAAGAAGCGCAAAGAGAAGAAGAGCGTATACGAAGGCAAGGTCTTCATTCAGGCCACCTTCAATAACACGATCATTACCGTTACCGACCTGAACGGTAACGCGATTTCCTGGGGATCCTCCGGCGGGCTCGGCTTCCGCGGCGCGAAGAAATCCACCCCCTTCGCTGCCCAGTCCGTTACGGAGCAGGCGGTATCGAAGGCCCTGAACGTGGGCCTTCGCGAAGTGCACGTGTACGTCAAGGGGCCCGGCGTGGGCCGCGAGAGCGCCATACGCCAGATCGGCGCCCTCGGGCTCCGCATCAAGAGCATCAGCGACGTTACGCCCATTCCGCACAACGGCTGCCGCCCCCGAAAAGCGCGCAGGATGTAAGGTAGGGGGAGAGAAAGAATGGCTCGATATACCGGTCCCAGGTGCCGTCTGTGCCGCACCGAGAACAAGAGGCTGTTCCTCAAGGGCGACAAGTGCAAGAGCGACAAGTGCCCGATCAACCGCAAGCGCCCGGCGCCCGGCAAGGATCCTAAGACCCGCGCCAAGAAGCAGTCCGAGTACGCCGTGCAGCTCCGCGAGAAGCAGAAGCTCAAGAGGAGCTACGGCCTCATGGAGAAGCAGTTCAGGCTCACGTTCGAGAAGGCGCAGCGCCTGGCCGGCAAGACCGGCGAGAACCTGCTCATCCTGCTCGAGCGCCGATTGGACAACGTGGCGTTCCGCCTCCGCTTCGCCACCAGCCGCGCCCAGGCCCGCCAGCTCGTGCTGCACGGCCACGTCTTCGTGAACGGCAAGCGCGTCAACGTCCCCAGCTTCCAGGTGAAGCCGGGCGACGTCGTCGCCGTGAACCCCGCCTATAAGACCAACAAGGTCTTGATGGCGTCCCTGGCCGAGTACGAGAAGGCCGGCGTCGCGCCCTGGCTGTCCCTCGACCCGGACAAGGCCGAGGGCCGCTTCGCCATGCTGCCGCAGCGCCAGGACATCACCGACATGGCGGACATCCGCGAGCAGCTCGTGGTAGAGCTCTATTCGAAGTAAGGAGTGGACATGGCGCGAAAGAACCTGCTCAAGGGCTTCAAGCGGCCGAAAGGCATCACCTACGAGCAGAGCGAGAGCTCTTCGGATTACGGCAAGTTCGTAGCCTATCCCTTCGAGCCCGGTTACGGCACCACCGTAGGCAATACGCTGCGCCGCATACTCCTGTCTTCGATCCAGGGCTACGCCATTAGCGCCGTCCGCATTACCAGGATAGGGGAAGACGGCTCCCAGCACGTCGTGTCCTCCGAGTTCGAGACCATCCCCGGCGTGGCCGAGGATACCATCGAGCTCCTTAATAACTTAAAGCGCCTCCGCGTCCAGCTGCCCGACGACCAGGAGCAGGCTACCTTCGACTACCGCTTCGAGGGACCCGTCGACGTGGACGGCGCCGACCTGGCCAAGGACCGGCCCCTCAAGATCCTCAACCCGGCTACCCGGGTGATGAGCCTCGAGGCCGGTACGGTGCTGGAGGCCGAGGTTCAGATCGACCTGGGCCGCGGCTACGTGCCGAGCGAGGTCAACGAGAAGTACGTCGACGTCCTGGGGACCATACCCATGGACGCCATCTTCTCGCCGGTTACCAAGGTGCGCTACGCCGTCGAGCCGACGCGCGTAGGCCACCGCTCCGACTACGACAAGCTGGTGCTGGAGGTCTGGACCGACGGCACCATCAGGCCGGAGGACGCCCTGGCCGAGGCCGCCAAGATCGCCAAGGACCACTTC
>CALKWG010000120.1 GCA_938004315.1 uncultured Spirochaetaceae bacterium | reverse complement strand
TTGAGGGCCTCGAGCTCGCCGTGCCCGTCCTCATCGCCGCGATGCCCGTCGCGGCGAATACGACCATACTGGCGGGCGTCTACGGCGGCGACGAAGTGAGCGCCTCCGGCCTCGTCTTCATCTCGACGATCCTGTCCTTGATAAGCATTCCGCTGCTAGGAATGGTATTATAAAGAAGGGCTTCCAGCCCGGCCGCCCGACGGCTGAAGCGTTTTCATACTCGTAGCCGAACGGGTCGACGGCCGCCATTTTAAATCCGAAGCCGTCTCTTTTTATTATAATTTCACTCATGCATATGAAATCATAAAAAAAAGTCTATAATCTCTTCCATTCCTTTTCGCGCTGAATAATACTAAGGGCCGTAGACCTTCAGACTCACGGAGGGAATGAATGAAAATCGCCGTCAAGCTC
Source organism: uncultured Spirochaetaceae bacterium (assembly GCA_938004315.1). Classification (GTDB taxonomy): domain Bacteria; phylum Spirochaetota; class Spirochaetia; order Treponematales; family UBA12059; genus DAIPLR01. Next base: position 1,719 of record CALKWG010000120.1, on the reverse strand, counting down.
ATACTGGGCTTCGTCCTCGTCGCCGCCATAGCGGCCGCCATCGGCATCTTCGGCGTCATGAACATGATGAAGCTCGACGAGGCCGACATCTACCTCTATGAAAAGATGACCGTGCCCTTAGGCAACCTGACGCGCATGACCGACTCGTTCATGCGCACCCGCATCAATGTCCGAGACTACATCGACCAGGACACGGCGCAAGGCCGCGCGGACGCCAAGAAGCTCCTCGGGGAGCTCGATACGGCGCTCAAGTCGGATGCGCAGGAATACGAAGCCGACCTGTTCACCAAAGAAGGCCGCGATATCTTCAACCGCTTCATGAAGGCCTATGCCGACTATCTGAAGCAGGCCGATCTGGCGATGGCCGCCGCCGACAGGGGCGATCGCGAAGCCGCGCATAAGATCCTGGCGGGCCAAGGGCTCGTAGACGCCCGAGACGCCCGGGCCGCCCTCCAGGAGATGGTTAGCCAAAAGATCGCCCTGGCGAAGCAAACGGCCGAGGACAATACCGCCCTCGCCAACCGCACCGCCATGATCATGTACATCGTGCTCGGCATAGGCGCCGCCGTGGCCCTGGCCCTGGGTATCTTCCTCTCGCTGTCGATCACCAAGCCCCTCAAGGTCGGGGTCGACCTGACCGTGGACGTGTCCAAGGGCGACCTGACCGCCGACGTGCCCGCCATCTATAAGAAGCGTCCGGACGAGATCGGCGACCTGGCTAAGGCCCTCGATACCATGATCCAGAGCCTACGGAACCTCGTAGCCTCCGTGATGACCTCGTCGAGCAACGTGTCCACCGGCAGCCAGGAGATGTCCAGCACCGCCCAGCAGATGAGCCAGGGCGCCACCGAGCAGGCCGCCAGCGCCGAGGAAGTCTCCTCGTCCATCGAGGAGATGACCAGCACCATCAAGCAGAACGCCGACAACGCCCAGGCCACCGAGAGCATAGCCCGCAAGGCCGCCCAGGACGCCGAGCTCGGCGCCCAGGCGGTGACCAAGGCCGTCGGGGCCATGAAGGAAATCGCCGGCAAGATCAATATCATCGAGGAGATAGCCAGGCAGACCAACCTCCTGGCCCTGAACGCCGCCATCGAGGCCGCGCGCGCCGGCGAGGCGGGCAAGGGCTTCGCCGTGGTGGCCAGCGAGGTGCGTAAGCTCGCCGAACGCAGCCAGAGCGCCGCGGGCGAGATCCTCTCCCTATCGCGCGACAGCACCGGCGTAGCGGAGGAGGCGGGCTCACGCATCCTGGCCGTCGTGCCCGATATCAGGAAGACCGCCGACCTGGTGGCCGAGATCAGCGCCGCCAGCCGCGAGCAGGGCGTAGGCGCGGACCAGATAGCGCGCGCCGTGACCCAGCTGGACACGGTGATCCAGCAGAACGCCAGCGCCAGCGAGGAGATGGCCAGCATGGCCGAGGAGCTGTCGAGCCAGGCCGAGCAGCTGGCCGACGCCATCGCCTACTTCAAACTCAAGGAAGGCGCGGCCCAGGCCGCCGCCGGAGCCAGCGCGGCGGCCGCCCGGGCTCAAAGGCAAGAAGCCTCCCAGGGCGTGGCCCTGAAGCGCCCGGCCGTGCGCGTCGCCCATGCCAAATCAGGCGCCCCGACGAAAGTCCTAGCCCCGGCCGGCAAGACCGCCATCACCCTGCGCGATGGCGAAGACAGGTCCAAGCCCGCCAGATCGGAAGAGCGTCGTGTAGGGAAAGAGTGTAGATCTCGGTGG
>CALKWG010000119.1 GCA_938004315.1 uncultured Spirochaetaceae bacterium | reverse complement strand
CCTGGGCGGCGCCGGCCTCGTATATGCCCGAAGCGCTCGCCTGCCGGCGCCGCGGCAGGCCCGCATAGCTATCCTTCATACCCAAAGGCTCGAAGAAGGCGCTACGCAGATACGCGGCCGCCGGCCGGCCGCTTAACCGAGCGACGAGCTCGCCCAAGGCGGCATGGGCGCTGAAGCTGTGGTACACGCAGCGCCCGCGCTGACCGGGTACGGCCGGTAGCGAAGCTATGCGCCGGGCCATCCAGGCCGGATGCAGCCACGAGGCGAGGTCGAGGGGCCGCGCCGGATGCTGGAAGCCGGCTCGGTGCGTGAGGAGCTCGGCTATCGTGATGTCGCCCTTGCCCTTACGGCCGAAGGCGGGCCAGTAGCGGGCGAGCGGCGCGTCTACATCGAGGCGCCCCTCGCCGGCCAGCTTGTGCACGGCCGCGGCGACGATTGATTTGCTCACCGAATAGACCATGAACGGGCTGTCAGCCCTGACCGCCGCGCCGCGCGGCCGAAGGACGCCGCCCTCCCGGGCGTAGACGAGCCGAGCGCCTCGATACACGGCCAACTGAGCGCCGAAATGAGAGCCCCCTTCAATATAGCTATCGAAGAGCGAATCAAGCTCGGGTATCGACATCTGAAGAACTCCTTAGAAGCTGGACAGAGCTTCGGATTCCGGCTTATAAAGGGCCATGCCCATACGCGCCGTCGGTTTCGACATAGATGGGACGGTCTATCCGTCGTCCGCGCTCTACCTACGCATGTTGCCCCATCTCTTCACCTCGTTCAAGCTCCTCAAAGCCTTTAGCGAAGTGAGGAAGGAGCTGCGTAGGCTGAACCCGCGCTCTCCCTTCCAACGGGATCGCCCCGAGACGCTCGACGAGTTCCATCGTTATCAGGCTTCGCTCGTCGCCGGCCGACTCGGTTCGAACGCCGACGCGGCCTACGAGGCGATTCGGCGGCTCTTTTACCATCAGTCCTTCGAGCACTTCGACCGGATACCGCTCTTCCGCGGCGTCCGCGAATGCCTCGCCTCATTGCGAGAGGCGGGCCTGCGCCTCGGCGCCCTGTCGGACTTCCCCTGCGAGCGCAAGATCGAGCTCATGGGCCTGACGAAGGCCTTCGACCTGTCCATGACCAGCGAGGAGACGGGCCTCGTGAAGCCTGACCGCGCCCCCTTCGACGAACTGGCGCGCCGCCTAGGCGTCGCCAACGATGAAGTGCTGTACGTGGGCAACTCCGAAGCCTACGACGTGGTCGGCGCCAAGGCCGCCGGCATGAAGACCGCCTTCATCTCCTTGAGCCGCCGGCTGCGCAAACGGAGCGCGGCCGACTTCAGTTTCTCCAAGTACGACGATTTGACAGCCTACGCTTTAGGCCTTCTATAAAGGAGCGCGCCATGACCTACCAGGAGATTTTGACTAAGGCCAAGGAAACCATCGGTCCCCACTGCAAAGTCTGCCCCGAATGCAACGGCTTGGCCTGCCGCGGCAAGATCCCCGGCCCCGGCGGCAAGGGCTTAGGGCTCGGCTTCATCCGCAACTACCAGGATTTACGGCGCATCCGGCTAACCATGGATACGGTCTACGAGCCTAAGCCCGTCTCCACCGCCGCGACGCTCTTCGGCCAGGAGTTCAGCCTGCCGGTCTTCGCCGCGCCGGTCGGGGCCGTCGGCCTGCATTACAGCGCCGCACACGACGACCTGTCCTATTCCAAGGCCGTACTCGAAGGCTGCGCCGCAGCCGGTAGCGCCGGCTTCACCGGCGACGGCGTCAAGGACGAGGTCTATACGGGCACGATAGAGGCCATCAAGGCCATGGGCGGACGCGGCGTGCCTACGATCAAGCCATGGAGCCTCCCGGAGGTCATAGCGAAGGCCAAGCTGGCCGAGGACGCCGGCGCCTTCGCCTTCGCCATGGACATCGACGCGGCCGGCCTCGTCGTCCTGGCCATGCAGGGTAAGCCCGTGGCCCCCATGTCCGTCGCCACCGTGGCGAAGATAGCCTCCTCGGTGAAGCTCCCCTTCATACTCAAGGGCGTCATGAGCGCCGAGGGCGCCAAGAAGGCCTTAGAAGCCGGCGCCGCAGGCATCGTCGTGTCGAACCACGGCGGCCGCGTCCTGGACGAGACGCCGTCGACCATCGAAGTCCTGCCGTCCATCGTGGAGGCCGTCGGGGGCCGCATGACCATCTTGATAGACGGCGGCTTCAGGACCGGCCTCGACGTGTTTAAGGCCCTAGCCTTGGGCGCCCAGGGCGTCCTCATCGCTAGGCCCTTTACCTACGCGGTCTACGGCGGCGGCGCCGAGGGCGCGCGGCTGTACCTCGAGAAGGTCAAGGCCGAGCTGGCCGAGGCCATGCTCATGACCGGCGCCGCGACCGTCGCCGACATCGGCCGCAGGCACGTCAGCCTGGCTTAAACGCCGGCCGCATGAAAGACTACTCGAAGGGCTACGGGCGCTCCTATGCGAGCATAGGGGCGTTCGTCTTCTACTGCCTGAGCCATCCCAGGCTCATAGCGCCCGGACTGAAGGTCGCCTTCGAGGCCGTGCGCGGCTTCTTCGTCCCGCAATTCAGAACCGCATGGTTTGGGGGGCGTCCGGTCGTCTACGTCGACCATCCGCTGGATAAGCTCGTGCCCTATCTACCCCAGAAGGCGCCCGTCTACATGAGCTTCGTAAGTCTTTGGATGAACGCGGCCATGCGGCTCGATAGGCGCTACGGCGAACGAGGCCGCGCCGGCGAGTTCATACGCGGCATAGCCGAGCAGTACCATGACGCGGCCTTCGTCTACAAGCGGATCCACAGCACCACGGTCCGCCCCAAGCGCATCGACGATCTCTATGCGGCCCTCATCCGGGTCTTCGATCCGCACCTTAACTGCGTACCCAGCCTGCACGTCAGCTTGGCCTTGGGATCGTGGGCTATGGCCGCCGCCGTCATCGCGGAGCTCGGGGCGGAGGGCTATATCGACGCGGGCGAATCCGAGGAGGCGGCCGATTGGCTAGCCGGCCTCTACGAGCATGCCCTGGCCATCGTCGACTGCACCATGCTCATGAAGCAGCACTCGGTAAACTGCGTCGGGGCGAGCCTGTGGTACCTCGGCTGTAAGTACCCGGAGATCTTTAGCGGCGAGAGGCTACGAGAGATCGCCGACGGCCTCTTCTCCCGAGAAGCGCCGAGGCTGAAGGAAGCCCCCGCCATTCGCCGTCGCGCCGCGGAAGTCCTGGATGCGCTCGGGCCGATCCGAAGTCCAACGCCCGGCGGGAGCTGGCTACGCCCGATCCTGCGCTTCCTCGCGAGCTACCGACCCTAAGCAGCCGAGCTGTCAAGAGCTATTTTTCTTCTTTCAGAAAATTAAAACCTTGACGCCCCTTAAAAACGACCCTAGGATTTTCTGAAACCCGGTTAGCCCCCCGCCCCACGGTTCGCCCGCGCGGGCCGACGCGGAACGGCGCCGCTATACCTAGGAGTACGAGAGGGGTATGCCGATGGCCGAGCGCCGCGCAACTCGAAACGACGTAGACCGCGAAGGACGGAGGGCAGAGCTCTTTTCCTTCGGCCTCCGCACGATCGTGCCGTTCATGGGCGTGATCGCGGCCTTGCTCATCAGCGCGGTCGTCTTGGTCATCTTAAAAGCCGACCCGATCGCCGCCTACGGCGCCATGTTCCGCGGCGCCTTCGGCTCGATCAACGGGCTGTCGCAGAGCCTCGTAAAGGCTACGCCCCTCCTCCTCGTGGGCCTGGGCGTCTGCATAGCCTTCCGCGCCAGCGTGATAAATGTCGGCGGCGAAGGCCAGATCATCATGGGCTCGCTAGCCGGCACTTGGCTCGCCTTGAGCTTCCCCTCCGTGCCTCGCGCCCTCCTCGTGCCGGCCTGCATGGCCATGGGCTTCATTGCCGGCGCATTCTGGGGTTTCATTCCCGGCCTTCTAAAAGCCCGCTTCAAGGTGAACGAGATCTTAAGCACCATCATGATGAACTCTATAGCCCTGCAGTTCATGAATTTCCTCCTGCAGGGCCCCATGATGGATCCCGAGGGCATAGCCGCCGGCACCTTCCTAGCCCAATCGGCCCGGCTGCCGCAGAATTCATGGCTCGCTAGGCTCATACCCCAGACCCAGCTGCACTCAGGTGCCTACGTGGCGCTGGCCTTCGCCATATTGGTCTACGTCTTCCTGTGGCGCACGACGATAGGCTACCAGATTCGATCGGTGGGCCTGAATCCGCGAGCCTCTCGCTACGCCGGCATCAATGTGCCCTTCAACCAGATGCTGTCGCTGACTATCGCCGGCGGCCTTTCGGGCCTGGCCGGCGTCATCGAGGTCCTAGGCGTACACCGCCGCATCCTGGAAGGCTTAACCGGCGGCTACGGCTTCACCGGTATCGTAGCGGCGCTCCTCGGTAGCCTGCATCCCTTGGGGCTCGTCCCCGCCAGCGTGCTCTTCGGCGGCCTCCTCGTCGGCGCCAACACCATGCAGCGCGCGGTACAGGTGCCCGCCGCCCTGATCAACGCCATACTCGGTCTGATCGTGCTCTTCGTATCGGGCTCCGCCCTACTTATACACCAGCTGATCAAACGCCGGAAAATCAAGGCCGTCGCCCAGGCCGCCGCCGAGGAGGCCAAGGCATGAGCGGCATCTTCTCAGCCACCGTCGTAGCGGGCATCCTGCGAACTATGCTCTCGCTCTCGACGCCCTTCCTCTTCGCCGCCTTGGGCGAGACCTTCAGCCAACTCTCGGGCGTAGTGAACCTGGGCGTCGACGGCATCATGCTCCTATCGGGCTTCTTCGCCTTCTACGTGACCCTCTTGACCGGTAGCGTCTGGCTCGGCCTCCTCGTCGCCATGATCGTAGGCCTCCTCATGGGCCTCATGATGTCCTTCGTGAGCGTCTCCCTCAAGGCGCAACAGGGTATCTCGGGCATAGGGCTGCAGATGTTCGGCCTGGGCATGTCGAGCCTCTTATTCAAGGTGCTGGTCGGCACGGTGAAGACCGTCCAGGGCTTTCAGCCGATACGCATCCCGCTCTTAGCCGATATTCCCTTCATTGGACCGATCTTCTTTGAGAACAACGCCCTGGTATACATCGCCTTCGCCCTGGTGCCCATCAGCTGGTGGATACTCGAGAAGACCTCGCTGGGCCTTAAGATCAAGGCGGTGGGCCAAAACCCCGCGGCGGCCGACTCGGTAGGCATCAACGTCAATCGCGTTCGCTATTTCAGCGTCTGCCTAGGCGCCGTGTTGGCCGGTATGGCCGGGGCGACGCTCTCGATATCCATAGCCAATTTGTTCCAAGACAATTTGACCGCGGGCCAAGGCTTCATCGCGGTCGCCTTGGTCTACTTCGGCGGTTGGACGCCCGTCGGCGTCCTAGGCGGCGCCCTGCTCTTCAGCCTGGCCACCTCGGCGCAGCTCTGGCTCCAGGTGCTCGGCGTCAAGGTGCCGGCGAGCCTGGCGGTCATGCTGCCGTATATCCTGACCATCGTGGTGCTCACCATAAGCGTTAATCGCGGCAAGCAGCCTGCGGCCCTCAATAAGCAGTTCTTCAGGGGTGAGAACTAAAACGGCCTCTGGGCCGCGTTAATCGGAGCTTCGGGGAGCCTACGGGCTCCCATAAGCAAGGCTCGACCGACCAAGGCCTTCGGCCGAGGAGGGAGACGCCGCCGCGCCGTAGGTCGCGGGAATATCGCGTATGAGGAGATCGAACATGAAGGCATTCAGAATCATCTGCGCCTTGACGATGGCCTTAGTCGTCGCGACCGGCGCGTTCGCCGCCGGTTCTAAGGAGGCCGCCCCGGCCGCCGCCGAAAAGCCGCTTCGCATCGCCGTGGTGATGCCGAGCGCGACCACCGACATGGCCTTTAGCCAGTCCATGTGGTCGGCTCTCTTAAAGATACAAGCCGAGATGGGCGGCCCGGCCAAGCTCGAGCTGAAGTACTCCGAGAACATGTTCGTCGTGCCCGACGCTGCCGCCGCCATCCGCGACTACGCCTCGCAGGGCTTCGACATCGTCATCGGCCACGGCAGCC
>CALKWG010000118.1 GCA_938004315.1 uncultured Spirochaetaceae bacterium | reverse complement strand
GCATACGAGATCGTATTTGGTGACTGGAGTTCAGACGTGTGCTCTTCCGATCTAGGCCGAGCGGGTTATTGACGAGGGCGGCCGCTTCGCCGGGTACGACTATACCGTAGACGAGGAACCACATACGGCTTTACCGTATACGGTTTTACCGGAAACGGTTTTACCGGATACGGTAAACCCGCACCTACTAAGTACTAATACTAAACAAAGTACTAACAGTACAAAAGACCCAGCTGCAAAACGCATACAAAAGACCCCTAAACCAGAAAAACCCTTACAGCCTACCCAAGACACTACCCCAGAGCCTACCCAAGACAAGCGCTTCCAACGACCGACAGCCGAAGAGGTCAAAGCCTACTGCGACGAGCGCAAGAACGGCATAGACCCCCAAGCCTTCGTTGACTACTACGAGGCCCGAGACTGGCGAACCGGGAACAGTCGAATCAAGGACTGGCGCGCCTGCGTTCGAACATGGGAAGCCCACGAGCGGAAGCGCAACGAAGGCCGGCCAACTCCTGTTCCCAGACCCGAGCCGGAGAAAATGCCGGAGCTAAGCGCTTTAGACCTTGACGCCCGCGAGCGAATCATGCGAAAGTATTACAATAAGGAGTGAACGCATGGACTTATTCGACGAAGTGGCCGACTTCCGCGACCGCGAGGCACAAGAGGCGTACAACCGCATGATGCGGAGGCTTGACGAGGTGGAGGTCGGCCTTGTTACCTCGGGCAGTTTTACCATTAGGCCGCCGGTTATGTTTGGCGACAATTACGAAAGCTGCCCGCATTGCGGTATAAAGCCTATGTGGCGAGAGACCGAGACAATCAGCGGGCATTTTACCGGCCGCGCCGTTTGCGCTAGGTGCAAGCGATGAGCGCTGAACACGAAGCCGCCTTCCTCGCCTGCGTGCTTTGGAACCAGGACATACTCTACAAAACCAGCCTGACCGAGGAGCACTTCCTATACGGCGAGCACCGCCGGATTTACCGCGCCATGCAGAAGTGCGCCGACGATGGCGTCAAGGTCGATTACATCGCCGTATGCGACCGGGACGCGGAGATCACCAAGGGGTACCTCGTCACCCTCGGCGACAAGATCGCCTAGGCGGCTAACTGGGCTTTTTACCAGGGCCCCATATCCGCCGAGTTCCAGCGCGCCCGGCTGGCCCGCCTTGGCCGCCGCCTGGCCGGCATCACCGCGGGCGATAAGCCCCTCGACGTTATCGAGGAGGCCGAGAACGAGCTCCTTATGCTCGGAACGAACGGCCAAAGCCGCAAGGTCGAGCGCATCGCCGACGTGCTCCCGCAGACCCTGGCGAAGATCGAGGAGCGCGTCAAGCTCAAGGGCGCGCTGCCCGGCATCGCTACAGGGCTCCCGAGCCTCGACCTTATGACCGGAGGATTTCAGGACGACCGGTACATCGTTATCGGGGCCAGGCCGAGCGACGGCAAGAGCGCCCTCGCGCTCAACATGGCCTGCGACATTGCCCTACGGCAGCGCATCCCGGTCGGCATCATCTCGGCCGAGTCGAGCAACAACGAGATGGTGACGCGCGCGCTTACCAGCGAGGGCCGCATCCGGGGCTCCTCGATCATGCACGGGCTCCTAGGCTCCAAGGACATCGGCGCGCTGGCCGACGCCGCGGGCCGGCTCAAGGATTCACCCCTGTACCTGTACGACGCGCCCAATGTCCGCTTCGGCGAGCTTAAGAGCGTCGCCCGGCAGATGGTCGGCGTTCACAAGGTCCGCGTGATCTTCGTCGATTACGTCCAGATCGTGCAGTGGGAAGACCGGCGGCTGGCTATGCACGAGCAGGTAGCCAACGTGTCGCGGGGCCTCAAGCAGCTAGCCCGCGAGCTCAAGGTGCCGATCATCGGCTTGTCCCAGCTCAAGCGCGACAGCGAGGGCCGCGAGCCTGAAATGTCCGACCTGGACTACTCCAAGCAGCTAGAGCAGGACGCGGACACGCTCATATTTATCTACCACCCTCGGGCCAAGGGCGACGAGGAGCCCAAGCCGAGTATGCTCTTGATCAAAAAGAACCGCGACGGGGCCAAGGGCGCGAGATCGGAAGAGCACACGTCTGAACTCCAGTCACCGAATACGAACTC
>CALKWG010000117.1 GCA_938004315.1 uncultured Spirochaetaceae bacterium | reverse complement strand
GGCGAGCGGTCGTAGCGAAGGCCGGCGCGCTCCAACGCCGCGCGGAGACGAGAGGTTATGGCTAGGAGCTCAGGCGAGCGGCCGAGGCCGGCCCAGAGTATCGTGGCGGCGCCGAGGCGCGGAAAGGCGCCCCAGCCCTCCAGCTTAAGCGCGAGGCCGGAGACCCGCGCGGGCGCCCCGTGCCCGAAGGCCTCTTCGCCGGCAGCCAAGGCGGCGGCCAGCCCCGCCTCGTCGTATTCCCCCAGGAAGGCCAGGGTCAGGTGCAGATTGGCCCGGGGGCTCCACCGGGCGCGGCCGAAGGCAGCGGCCGCCCGGGCGTCCGCCATGTTTATGTCGGCCGCAATGAAGCTACGCCCGGCCGCCTCGAGCGCGTCCAAGGCCTCGTCGGGCAAAGGGAGGGCGAAGAACAGCCTCATTGGTGCCGCCTCATGAGAGGAGCCTGAGCCGGGCGAAGACGTAGGCCAGCTCGTCCTGCGCCAAGACGTAGCGGCGCCAGGGCGTGCCCGCCGGGCCGCCGGACTCCGCCGCCTCGCGCTCGATATAGGGCCTGACCTGGCCGGCCCGGTTCCAGTAGCTCAAGGCTATGCTCGTCCCGTCGAGCTCTATGCAGGTAAAGCCCAGCTTACCGACGGCGCAGCCGGAGTTGAACATGGACGGCACGAGGAGGTCCTCGCGCTCGTAGAGGCTTCGCGACCGGCCGCGGCTGCGCTCGGCGCGGCTCAGGCGCTTCAGCTCGTCGGCGTAGATGCGCACCAGGGCCTCGATGCCCGGGCGCTCCTCGGCCACGGCGCGCGTGTAGTCGCGCAGGAGCGACTCGATGTTCCAGCGCATGCTGTCGTACTTGCTATGCGACTCGAAGAGGGGCCGGTGGGTGTGGCCCGCTATGATCACGGCGCCCAGGTTCTTGGAGGCGCGGTAGATGCGCCGCTCCGCCCGGTAGCGACGCTTGCTCTCCCGGGGCTTATCGAAGGCGGGTATGCGGAGCGGGCTCACGAAATAGCGCACGAGGAGGTCGGACAGGCGGTGATGCTTCTCGTACAGCTTCCTGGACTGGTGCCCGTGGAAGGCCAGGATGCGGCCCTCGGGCGCGTCCAGCCTGAGCGCGTCGAGGAGCGGATACTCGTACTCGGGCTCCAGGAGCAAGGCCAGGTCGTGGTTGCCCACGATCTTGACGAGGCGCCCGTCGCGATGGAAGGCGCTGAAGAGCTCGTAGTGCTCGGGGTAGTTAGCGCGGATGACGGCGGGGCTGAACTTGTGGAGCTCCTCGATATCGCCGTTGAGCACGAGGCGCCAGCTCCCCGGCAGGTAATAGCTTGCAAGGACGCCCGCGACCAGCTCGCGGTTGCGCCTGAAGTCGTCGCGCGTCGAGCCATCGCCCATGTGGAAGTCGCTCATGAAGACCAGGCGCCCAGCCTCGGATAAAGGCTCGCTCGCGGCGCCGGCCTCGAGGACGCGGACGGTCTGGTCGAACTCGGCTTGCTTCATAAGGCGTCCTTTCGGGGAAGCGGCCGCGGCGCGGCGGGGCGACGACGAAGCTGGCGGGAGCCGCCCCCGCATGCTATGCTTGCCGCGCCGATGCCTGAAAACAAACTGGACTACTACGAGATACGCTACCGCCTCGAAACCCAGGCCGCCTTCCGCATCCTTCGCAAAGACGGCGCGGCCTTTATGCTCGGCTTTTTGCACGAACAATTCAAGCTGCGCCACCGGGCCGACATCGGCCAGGCCGAGCTCGGCGAAGCCTTGGCGGCCTACGCCGAGCTCCTGCGCCTCTCCGGCGAGGACGAGGCCCTCGGCCGCGGAGCGTCGCGGGCGGACGTATCGGCCTACCTGGACGCCTGGGCCAACGAGGGCTTCCTGCGGAAATACTACCCGCAGGACGCGGCGGAGGCCTGCTACGACCTGACGCCGGCTACGGAGAGGGCCTTAGAATGGATCGCCGAGCTCTCGGGCCGCGGCTTCGTCGGCGCCGAGTCGCGGCTCAAGGCCCTGGCCGACGGCCTACGCGAGCTGGCCTACGGCGCGGCCTTCGATCCCGAGGAACGGCGAGCCGAGCTCCTGCGGCAGCGGGCGGCCTTGGACGACGAGCTGGCCCGGCTGGACCGCGGCGAGGCCGAGCGCTTGGACGACACGCGCGTCGCCGAGCGCTACTACGCCATCGAGGACGCCGCCCGGAGGCTCCTGGCCGACTTCAAGCAGATCGAGGAGAATTTACGCGAGCTCGACCGGGAGACCAAGGAGCGCATCATCGCCTCGGAGGGCGCGCGCGGCCGCGTCCTTAAGGAGCTCTTCGAGCACCGCGACGCGATCATGGCCAGCGACCAGGGTAAGAGCTTCCAGGCCTTCTGGGCCTACCTCATGTCCCTGGACACGCGCGACGAGCTGGCCGCCTTAGTCGAGCGCGTCCTGGGCCTGGACGCGGTCAAAGCCGCCAAGCGCTCCTTCCCGCTCGACAGCCTGGACGCCAGGCTCGTGGCGGCGGGGGCGCGGGTGCAGCGCATGACGCACCGACTGCACGAGGAGCTGAAGAATTTCCTGGACGAGCGGGCTAGGCGAGAAGCCAAGTTGGCCGCCTCCTATATCGACAGGATCAAGCGCCTGGCCCTGGCCGCGCGGGACGACCCGCCTTCGTCCCGCGCCTTCCTGGTAATCGAAGGGGAGCCTGAGCTCAATCTCGTCATGGACAGGCCGCTCTACCGGCCCGAGGAGCCGGTCGTCATCGGCGAGGCGCCCGCCGCCCTGGGCTCGGGCTCCGCTCGTACCGACGAGCTCTACGACCAGGAGCTGGTGGAGCTCGGCGAGCTGGCCGATCGCCTGCGCGCCGCCCTGACGGAACTCGGCCAGGTCGGCGTCTCCGAGCTGGCCGCCCGATGGCGGCCGACACGCGGCGCGGCCGAGCTCGTCGGCTACCTGCGCCTGGCCTCGATCGCGCCGTCGATCGCCCAGGCCGAGCGTCGCAGCCTCGTGGAGGCCGACAACCTGGCCCGCGGCTCGTCCATCCTGGCCGATTGCCCCGACCCCATCTTCTTAGCGGAGGTCCAGCCGTGAGCCTAGCGCCTTACGCCCCCGTCCTGATCAAGCTGCTCAAGGGCCCGCTCTACGCCGACGACGCCGAGGCCTGGGACCTGGCCCTCCGTCACCGGCGCGCGGTCGACGAGTATATGTCCCAGCTCGGCCTGGAGCTCGTCCTGGCCGAGGCCGACGGCCTGGCCTTCCTGCGCCGCCGCCGCCCCGGCTCGGCCGAAGCGGAGGCCGGCTCGCCGGGCGTCGAAGAGGACGAGGCGCCCGACGACGGCCTACCTGAGCTCGTGGCCCGTCGCGAGCTTCCGTATACCGCGTCCCTCCTCTGCGTGCTCCTCCTTGAGGAGCTGTACCGCTTCGAGGCCTCGGGCGAGGGCGCGGCTCGGCTCGTGCTTAGCCGCGCGCGCATACGCGAGCTGGCCCTGCCCTATCTGCCCAAGAAGAGCAACGAGGCCAAGCAGGCCGACGCCCTGGACGCGCAGGTCAACCGCCTGGCACAGTACGGCTTTATACGCCCCATCAAGGCCGGCTCGGACGAGTACGAGGTGACGCCGCTCCTCAAGCATAAGATCACGCCGCGCGTCCTGGGCGAGGCGGCGGCGCGGCTCAAGGAACATGCCGGAGGCGACGATGAGTGAGCTCGAGCTGTCGGACGGACTGCCCGGCTTCCGCCTGGACGCGATGGAGCTGTACAACTGGGGCACCTTCGGGCGCATGGTGTGGAGCTTCCCCTTCGGCTGCGGCAACGCCCTGGTCACCGGCGACATAGGCTCGGGCAAGTCCACCTGGGTGGACGCGCTGTCCACCCTGATCGTGCCGCCGCAGAAGCTTACCTACAACAAAGCCGCCGGCGCGGAGCGGCGCGAGCGCACCGACAAGAGCTACGTCCTAGGCGAGTTCCGCAGCGCGCGCGACGAGGCCTACGCCGCCGCCAGGCCGGTCTACCTGCGCGACGAAGGCAGCTACTCGGTGATATTGGCCGTCTTCAAGGACGGCCGCGACGCCCGCCTCTTATCGCTGGCCCAGCTACGCTGGATCAAGGGCGGCGAGGTGCAGCGGCTCTACGTCTGCTCGGGCCGCCGCCTCTCCACGCTCAAGGATTTCGCCGATTTCTCGGGCGACGGCGCGGCCTTCAAGAAGAGGCTCAGGCAGGCGCCGAATACCGAGGCCTTCGATTCCTACAGCGACTACGCCGCCTCGTTCAAGGCCGCCATGGGCATGGGCGACAAGGCGGTGGAGCTGTTCAACCAGACCGTCTCTATGAAGACCATAGGCGACCTGGACGACTTCATACGCGGGCACATGCTCGAACCCACGGGCGCGGCCGAGCGCGTCCGCGAGCTCTTGAAGAATTTCGACACCCTGCGCGCGGCGCACGACGCCGTCGAGAGCTGCCGACTGCAGCGCGACGCCCTCCTGCCCATACGCGACGAAGGCCGCGAGCACCTGGAGCTCGTCGCCCAGAAGGAGCGCCTGGAGCTCATGGCCCAGGCCCTGCCCTTCTACGCGATAGCGCGCCTGATTCCGCTCCTTGAGAAGGAGATCGCGCGCTTGGATAAGGAGCTTCGGGCCGCCGAGGCCGAGCGCGACCGCGTCCGGGACGAGCTGGCCGTTAAGCGCGAGGACGAGTCGCGCCTCCGCTCGGCCATCGACAACTCAGAGGCTGGCAGGCGCCTGACCGAGCTCGAGGCCGAGCTCGGCCGCGCCGCCGAAGAACGCGATCGGCGTAAGGGCGCCCAGGCCCGATATCGCGAGCCGCTGGCCGAGCTCGGCTTCCCGCTCCCCGGAAGCGCCGCCGCCTTCGGCGAGGCGCGCGCGCGGCTCGCCTCGGAATTAAGCGCCATCGAGTCTAAGCGCCAAGGCCTCAGCGACGAACGCGACCGGCTCTACTTAGAGCGTTCGGAGCGGGCCAAGCGCGTCGCCGAGATAGAGGACGAGCTAGCGTCCCTGCGCGGCCGGACGAACGCCATCCCGGCGCGCGCCGCGCGCCTACGCGACGAGCTGGCCGCGGCCCTAGGCCTTGAGCCCGAGGAGCTACCCTTCGCCGGCCAGTTCATGCGGGTGGCCAAGGACGAACGGGCCTGGGAGGGAGCGGCCGAACGGGCGCTCCGCCGCCTGGCGCTCTCGGTCCTGGTTCCCGAGGGCCGGCACAAAGAGGCCGCCGCCTGGGCAGACGAACGGCCCCTGGGCTCGAGGCTCCGCTTCCTGCGCATGCCGGACGAGGCCCCGGCCGCGCCGCGCCTCGGCGCTCGCGCCCTGGCGCGCGCCGTAGAGCTCAAGCCCGACGCGCCGAACCGGGCCCTGCTCGAGTCGGAGCTCGCCAAGGCGGCCCCGCACGAGCGCTGCGATAGCCTGGACGAATTCCACCGCTTCCCCGACGCGGCCCTGCGTTCCGGGCTCCTTAAGTCAGGGAAGATCGCCTATGAAAAGGACGACGAGCAAGAATCCGCCGACCCGCGTCGCTTCGTCCTCGGTTGGTCGAACGCCGATAAGATAGCCCTGCTCGAGCGGGACCGGGCGGACGCCGCGCGCGCCAGGGCCGACGCGGAGGCCGCCCTGGCCGCCGCCGAGCGGGCGGTGGCGGCGGCCGCGAGGCGGCGCGATCTCGTCGTCGACGCCCTGCGCTTCGAGGATTGGGACGAGCTAGACCTGGACGCCGCGACCAAGCGCTACGCCGCGCTCAAGGCCGAGCGCGACGAGCTCGAGCGCAGCTCCGACCAGCTATCCAAGCTCAAGGAGGCTTGGGAGGCGGTTAAACGTGAGATCGCGGCCTTCGATCGCGCCCTGCAGGAACGAAGCGCCGCGATAGGCGGCATAAAAAACCAGGCGGCGGAGCGACGGCAAAAGCTCGATGAATGCCGCTCGGCCGCCGCGGCCGCGCCGGAGGCTACCGAGTACTATCAGGAGATAGAGGAATACCTCCGCGGCATCGGGCTGCCCCTGGGGCCGGGCCTGGCCGACCACGGGTCCTGGCAAACCGAGGCGAGGCGGCGCATGGAAAGCCGCCGCAGCACCGTCGAGCGGCGCGACTCCGACTTGAGGACGAGCCTGCAGAAGCGGATGCTGGAGTTCCTGGCGCGATATCCGGAGCGCGAGGCGGAGCTCGAAGCCAAGCTCGGCGCGATCGAAGGTTACATCGCCCTCCTCTCGCGGATCGAAGGCGACGACTTGCCCGCCTACGAAGGCCGCTTCCGCCAGCTCCTACGCGAGAGCACGCTCCGAGACATCGCCCTGTTCCAAACCGAGCTCGACGAGGACGCCCAGGCTATCAAGCGGGCGATAGACGCCATCAACGAGCCCTTGGCCGCCGTGGAATACAATCCGGGCACCTACATCTGCCTGGCCGCCGAGCGGCGCGAGGACCCCGACGTACGAGAATTCCGGGCCGAGCTCCGGCGCTGCCTCGAGAACACCATGGGAGACGACGAACTGTACAGCGAAGATAAATTCACTCGCGTCAAGGCCCTCCTGGCCCGGCTGGCGGGCGAGAGCGCGGCCGACCGAGCCTGGGCCGAGCGGGTCACCGACGCCCGATCGTGGTTTACCTTCACCGCCAGCGAGCGCTACAAGGAGGACGGGAGCGAGAAGGAGTTCTACTCCAGCTCCTCAGGTAAGTCGGGCGGGCAGAAGGAGAAGCTGGCCTACACCATCCTGGCGTCCGCGCTGGCTTACCAATACCGGCAAGGCGCGCGCGCGGGGGCCGACCGCGTCGCGAACGACCGAGGCGAGCGGGGCGGCTTCAGGCTCGTGGTGATCGACGAGGCCTTCGGCCGCGGCTCGGAGGAGAGCACCCGTTACGGCCTGCGCCTCTTCGAGTCCCTAGGGCTACAGCTCGTGCTCGTCACCCCCCTGCAGAAAATAGGCGTCATCGAGGGCAGCGTCGAGACCATCCATCTCGTCACTAATCCCACGGGGCGCGAATCGGAGCTCAGGACCATAGGCATCAAGGAATACCGCGACGGCAAGGCCCGGCGCGCCGTGGCCGCCGCCCCCGGCGTAAACGACACCCCCGGAGACGGCGACGCCGGAGACGGCGACGCCGGAGACGGCGCATGACGAGCCCCGAGGAGCTCGCGGCCGCGGCCAAGAGGCGCTATCGCGACTATCTGCGGGCGGTCGCCCGGGGAGAGGGATTCTTCCCCCTCGAGCTGCCCTTCAAGCCGGCCAAGCCCGGCGAGGCGGCCCGGCGCTGGGCCGAGCTCCGCGCGGAGCTGGAGCGACTCGTCGTCGCGAGCGCCGAGACGAGGCCCGGCGCCTCCTACCTCCTGCGCTGGGAGGAGAGGAACGACCGACTGGCCGGCGCCCAGCGCCTGCCCTCAGGCGCCTACTTCCCCGACGAAGGTTCCTACCTCTCGTTCCTGGGCAAGGGAGCCGAGGCCCGGCGATTCAAGCGCGACCTGGCCCTGATACTGGCCGCCTTCCCGGAGCTGGCGGCGTGGGTCGCGCGCCGGCCCGAGAGGATAGCGGCGGCGGCCGATCGCTGGGAGGACCTGATCAAGGCGGCCGTCTGGTTCCGCGACAACCCGGCCTCCGGCCTCTACCTCCGCGAGGTCCCCGCGGTCGAGGATACGAAGTTTATAGAAAATAACGAAGCTATCCTTGACGAGATCCTCGCCGAGCTCGCCGCCGCGGCTACGGAGGCGGCCGCGCCGGAGGCGCCGGCGGCGGACGAGCCGGAAGCGGAAGCGGCCGGCCGCGATGAGGCGAGCTCTCCGCGCCCGCTGCGACGCCGTAGCTTCGCCGAGCGCCATGGCCTGCGCCGGCCCGAAGCCCTCGTCCGCGTCCGCATCCTGGACGCCGAGCTAGCGTCCGCGCGCCTCCTGGGCATACGCGACCTGGCCCTCCCGCCCTCGGAGCTCGCGCGCCTGGAGCTCCCGGAGCTTACGAGCGCGCTCATCGTAGAGAACAAGGCTAGCTTCTCGAACCTCGAGCTGTTCCTGTCCACCCCCGCCATGCGCGGCGCCGTGGCGATCTTCGGTTCGGGTTACGCCGCGGGCTTGGCCGCCCTACCCTGGCTGGCCTCGCGGCGCGTCGTCTACTGGGGCGATATCGATAGTCACGGGCTACGCATCCTAGCCGGCCTTCGGCGACGGCTCCCATCCGCCCGCTCGGTCATGATGGACGAGGCGACCTTCGAGCGCTTCGGCCGCTTCCGCTCCGACGCCCCGCACGACCTGGCCCTGGCCCCGGAGGGCTTAAGCGCAGACGAGCTGGCCCTCTTCCTGCGTCTAGCGGCCCTGAACAAGGCCAACAGGCTAGAGCAGGAGCGCATCCCGCAGGCCTACGCGAGCGCCGCCTTGACTGAGGCGCTGGCCTAGCAGGGTGCTGACAAAGGCGAAAGCGCCTTTGTCAGCAGCTTCCCTAATGTGGCTATTGCGCAGAAAACCGTAAGGTTATTCGCGAGGGTACTCGCGCGAGCAATTGCACTGCAGGGTGATGACAAGCATCGAG
>CALKWG010000116.1 GCA_938004315.1 uncultured Spirochaetaceae bacterium | reverse complement strand
CCAAGGCCGCCGCCGTCCATGCCTCGGTCACCCTGGAGCTCGGCGGCAAGTCGCCTGCCATCGTCCTGCCCGACGCAGACCTGGCCGCCGCCGCCGCGAGCCTAGCCTGGGGCAAGGCGCTGAACGCCGGCCAAACCTGCATAGCCCCGGACTACGTCCTGGCGCCCGAAAGCTCGGCGGAGGAGCTGGCGTCCTTGATCGGGAAGCGCTGGGACGCCATGTACGGCCCGACGGGCGAGGCGCGCCGGGCGAGCCCCGACCTCGCCCGCATCGTCGACGAGAGGAGCGCCGAACGCATCGCCGCCGACCTGGCCGAGAGCGTCAGGATGGGCGCGCGCATAGCCTACGGCGGCGCGGCCGAGCCCGCCGAGCGCTACCTCGAGCCGACCGTGGTCCTGGGCGCGCGGCCGGAGATGCCGCTCATGCGCCGGGAGATCTTCGGCCCCGTCCTGCCCATCGTCTCGTATAAGGACGCGGAGGAGGCCATAGCCTATGTCCGGGGAGGGCCCAGGCCCCTGGCCCTGTACGCCTTCGGCCGCGATAAGGCCGCCCTGCGGCGGATCATAGCCCGGACTAGCTCCGGCGGCGCGCTCGTCAACAACGTCATCCTTCAGGTGGCCAACCCCAAGCTGCCCTTCGGCGGCGTGGGGATGAGCGGAACCGGCGCCTACCACGGCGAGCGAGGCTTCTTAGAGTTCTCGCATGAGCGCGCCGTCGTCTACGACGGCTGGCCGCGCCTAACCGGCCTCGTCGCCGCGCCTTACGGCGAGGACGGCTCGGCGGCCCGCGCCCTCAAGGCTATATCGCGGCTTAAGCGCCTCGACTAAGCGACTAGAGAACCTTGAAGCGCCCTATAGTCTCCTCGACCGAGCCTATGCTTTCCGTGGTCCGGCGGCTGAGCTCGCTTACCTTCACGACCGATTCGTTGATATCCTTGGTGCCGTCGGTGATCTCTTTGATGGCCCGCTGGGCCTCGGCCGTCACGTCGGACAAGATCTGTACCGAGCGTAGGATGGTCTGGCTGCCGGCGCTCATCTCGCTCGAGCCCGACTCTACCTCGGCGCTGATGCGCCTAAGCTTATCGACGCTTTCAAGCACGACCTGATTGCCCGCGGTCTGCTCTTCTACGGCGTGCCGTATCTCGCGCTGCCTGGTCACGACGTCCTTCACCGACGAGCGGATGGAGTCGAACGACTTGCCCGCCTCTCCCGACATGGCGACCGCGGATTCGACGTGGCCTCCTAGGGCCTTGAGCACGCCGCGGATCTCGCCCGAGCGCGCCGCCGTGTCCTCGGCCAGCTTGCGTATCTCGTCGGCTACCACCGCGAAGCCCTTGCCCGCCTCGCCGGCGTGGGCCGCCTCTATAGCCGCGTTCATGGCCAGGAGGTTGGTCTGGGAGGCGATGGAGCTGATGACCGCGTTGGTCTCCTCGAGGCCTCGCGACTGCGAGGCGATGTTAGCTATGGCCTCCGAGACGGCGTTGAGTCGGTCGTAGCCGCGCTCCGAAGCCTCGTCTAGCGCGGTATAGGAGGCCATGCTCGCGTCGATGTTCTTGGTGATGGAGTCCATGTTAGCAACCATCTGCTCCACCGCCGAGGCGCTGGAGCTCAGGTACTCGGTCTGGTCCCCGACCAGGCGGTTCAGGCTGCCTATGTTGCCCACGATCTCCTCGACCGTGGCGCTTACCTCGTCGACCGCGCCGTGCTGCGCCGAGAAGGACTTGCCGGCGCTCTCTATGTTGCTGTTGATCTGGATGATGGCGCTCGAGGTCTGCTCCATGCTCTCGGACAGACCGCGGCCGAGCTGTTGCAGGTTGCGCATCTCGTCGCGTATCGTGGCGACGATGCCCGAGAGGTTGCCGATGAACAGGTTAAAATCATCGGCGAGCAGGCGCAGTTCGTCGTTGCCCTTGGCGCTTATGGTCTTGGTCAGGTCCGCCTCGCCCTGGGCTATGTCTCGGATGGCCTCCTGCGTCCGCCTTAAAGGCCTGAGCATCGCGCCGGTGAGCGCCCAAACGAGCGCTAGGATCAGGGCGAAGCCGCCGCCCATGAGAATGACGATGGCGCCGATGGCCTTCGAGAGGTCCTCGTAGATCTCGTCCTCGGGGACGACGGTGCCGTACATCCATGGCTTGGGATCCTCGCCGATGAAGATGGGGACGAAGCTCTTGACCGTGTTCATCTTGAGCGAGACCGAATACGAGATGCGCGTGAAGGATTTACCGCTGGCCAGGGCCTGCATGACCTCCGCCCGCTCCTCCCCGTCCCATTCGGGCGCCTTCTTACCGATACGTGAGGCGTCCTTATGCGCCACGACCATGCCATCGGGCGAGATGAGCCGGCCGAAGCCGGTTCGATACAGGGCGAGAGTGGATAGCTCCGCGTTCAAGCCTTCGGTGGCTATATCGATGCCGACTACGCCTAAGAATTTGCCGTTCACGATAACGGGCGCCACGGTCGTGATCATGAGCACGTCCTTGCCCTGCACCGGATACAGATAGGGCTCGGTGATATGCTCCAGCCGCGTAGCCTTGGGGATCGTATAGTAGCCCTCGCCGTAACCATCTTCGGAATTCGGGACCTCCAAGGCGAGTCCGCCGTTCGTCCGAACGACGTAGGGAGTAAATCGGCCCCGGGCGTCGCTACCGAGCTCGGTCCGGCCCGCCCAGGCGGCGTCGTTCCCCTCTAAGGCGTCCGGCTCCCAGAGCGTCCAGATTCCGACGAACTGGTCGCTTATGCCTAGTACGGGGCGTAGCATGGCCAGTATCGTCGCCCGTCGCCCGGCGGCGGGCAGGGACTCGTAGCCTTCGAAGGCGCGGGCTAGGGCTCGGGCCGTATCCATGGGAATTTCAAGGAGGGCGTCGGTCTTATTGGCGTATTCGCGCGAGAGGCTCTCCATATAAAGCCTGGCGGTCTCCTTGGTGTGCTCGAAAACCCTGAGGCCGACGAGCGTCCCGGTAGAGCCGAACACGACGGTAAGGCCCAGTATAAGGGTGAGGACGAGCTTGGAGCGGATGGTGACGATGCGGCGCGCTTTCATGCGGGGGGCCTCCGTGTATCGATGCGCTTAAAGCATAATTTACGTTCAGCAACTTTTCCATAACGATAGAGAATTTTGTATGTTTTTCGCGATTTCCCCGGCTTCCTCGCCCCGGCGGCGAAGTAGACATGCCGCCGCGGACGGCCATCGAGGCCGCGTAAGGCGCGGGAACCTAGGCCGCGGCCAGGAGCGCGGCGGCCGGCAGGGCGAAGACGAGCATTAATTGCAGGGCGAGAAGCCTGAGGGCACGGCCTATGTCCTCCGGCCCGGCGTCGCGGCCTTCGGGCAGCATCCAAGGCTTGTCGACGACGCCTTCGGCGTAGGCGGTCGGCCCCCCGAGGCATAGCCCGAGCGCGCCGGCGTAGGCGGCCTCCGGATGGCCGGCGTTCGGGCTTTCGTGCGCCGCGCGATATTTTACTAATGCCCGCAGGGCCGGACCGAGCTTCCCGCCGACTGCCGGCGCGGCGAAGCACGCGAGAAGCCCGCCGATGCGGGCCGGCGCCCAGTTGAGCGCGTCGTCGGCCCGGGCGGCGACGAGGCCGAAGCTGTAATAGCGCCCGTCCTTGTGGCCGAACATGGAGTCCATCGTGTTGGCCGCCCGATAGGCGAAGCCGCCCCAAGGCCCCAGGAGCAGCGCCCAGAAGAGCGGAGCCGCCGCGCCGTCCACGGAGCTCTCGGCGACGCTTTCGACGCAGGCGCGCGCGACCCCCGCGTAATCTAGCCGCGAGACCTCCCGCCCCACGAGCATGGCGACAGCCGCCCGGCCGCGCCGCGGCTCCGCGGCTCCCTCGGCGAGATCGGCCTCGAGCGCGGCCTTGACCCGAAGCGCGTGGCGCGCCAGGTCGCTCGGGGCGACGGAGGCCCAGACGATCAGGGCGCCGGCGGCGAGGCCCAGGGCGGGATGCGCGGCGGAAGCGGCCCGTTCCAAGAGGAGCGCGGCGGCTATCGAAGCGGCCATGACGACGGCCCAGGCCAGGGCGCCGGCCGCGACCAGGCGCCGGCTACGGCGTCCGCCGGGGACGCAGGGCCCGGCGGACGGCGCGTTGAGCCTTCTGGCATGGGCTTCCGCCCGGGCCGCCAGGCGGCCTATCAGCCTGACCGGGTGCCAGGCGAACGCGGGGTCGCCTATGGCGGCGTCCAAGGCCAAGCCGAGCGCTAGCGCGAGGACGCGGGCGGCCGCGCCGCCGGGTAGCTCGATCACAATCCCGCCAAGGCGCGTATCGCCCGCATATCCAAGGCGTCGCGCACCGCGTCGGCCAGGATGCCGATGCGACTATCCAGGCTCGGCCGCTCATGGATAGGCAGCGGCTTAAAACCGCGATCGGCCCGTAGGCCGTTCAAGAAATGCCGCCTGAAGGCGTCGGCGTCGAAGAGCCCGTGCAGATAGCTGCCCCAGACCCGCCCATCGCCGTAGCCCAGGGCTTCGCCGTCATCGCCGAGCATGACGGCCTTCAGCCCCTCGGCCTCGGGTAAGGTTCGCCCGTGGTGGATCTCGTAGCCTTCGAGCTGAAGATCGCCCTCAGCCCAGCGGGCGACGCGCCGGGCCAGCCGCTTATCGGGCGCGAAGGCGGTGACGAGCGGCAGGAGCCCTAAGCCCGGGGTCTCGACGCCGTCGGCCTCGATCCGATCCGGATCCAGGATGCGGCGCCCGAGCATTTGATAGCCGCCGCAGATGCCGACGACGGTCCCGCCGCCGGCGGCGAAGTCCGCGATCGCTTCGGCCAGGCCGACGGAGCGCAGCCAAGCCAGGTCGGCGACCGTAGCTTTGCTACCGGGGATGACGATGGCGTCCCAGCGGCCGTCGCGGAGCTCCCGGCCCGAGGCGACCGGCTCCACGGCGACGTCGGGCTCGGCGGCGAAGGCGTCCAGGTCGGTGAAGTTGGAGACGCGCCGGAGGGCCGGTACGGCTATCCTGAGCTCCGCGCCGGGCCGCGAACCCGCCTTGACCACGGGCTCGTCCTCGTCGGGGATGTCCAGACCAGACAGCATGGGCACGCAGCCGAGCGTCGGGAAGCCCGTCCGATCCTCGACCATGGCGAAGGCGTCGCCGAGCAGGGCCGGGTCGCCCCTGAATTTATTGACGACGAAGCCGCCGAAAAGGCGTAACTCCTCCGGCGAGAAGGTTGAGACGGTGCCGATGAACGAGGCGAAGACCCCGCCGCGGTCGATATCGCCCACGAGCAGGGCCCGCGCGCCGGCGTGGCGGGCGGCGGCTAGGTTGACGAAGTCGTTCGCCTTCAGGTTGATCTCGGCGGGGCTCCCCGCGCCCTCCATGACGACGAGCTCATGCTCGGCGGCCAGCGAGTCGTAAGCCGCGCGAGCGGCGGCGCGCATCTCGCCCTTGAGTCGGTAGTAATCGGCCGCCTCGAGCCGCGCGTAGGGCCGCCCCATCACCACGACCTGCGAGGAGCGGTCGCCCTCGGGCTTTAAGAGCACCGGGTTCATCCTGACGTCCGGCTCGAGCCCGCAGGCGGCCGCCTGCACGGCCTGGGCGCGGCCGAGCTCCAGGCCGTCTGGGGTCACCGCCGAGTTATTGGCCATGTTCTGCGCCTTGTACGGCGCGACGTCGACGCCTAGGTCGCGGAAGATGCGGCATAAGGCCGTGGTGATGAGGCTTTTACCCGCACCCGAGGAGGTGCCGAGCACCATGAGCGCGCGGGCGCGGCGCGCCGAGGCCGGGGAGGAACCGGCGAACCGGCTCGCCGCCGGTCGCCTCGCCGCCGCCGCAGGCGACGGGGTAACATCAGGCCGGCCGGATGAAGGCCGTTCCCTGCCGCCGCCAAGCGCCTCGCCGACGATCCGGGCGATGACGGCGACAATGGCGTCGTTCTCCTCGGGGCTCCGCACCGCTATGCGCAGATACTCGTCGCCGCCGCCGGTGCGGCCGCGCTCGGGTTCGCCGAAGCCGCCGAAGGAATCGCAGCACCTAAGGCCTATGCCGGCGGCTTCGGCCCGGCTCGCGAGCTCGCCGGCCGATATCCCCGCCGCCGCCTCGTCGACGCGGACCAGGTAATAATTAGCCCGGGCCTCGAGGGCCTGAATACCGGGTAGGCCCGAAAGGAGTTCGGCCATGCGCGCTCGCTCCGCGGCGACCGAGGCCCGGGTCTCGTCGCGCCGGGCCGCCGCGCCCGGATCCGCGAACGCGCGCCGGGCGAAGGCCTCGGCGACGCAGTTCAACGGCCAGGTAGGCAGGGCCGCCCGCAGCCTCCGCGCGAGCTCTTCCCCGGCGACGGCGTAGCCGAGCCTGAGGCCGGGAACGCACCAGAACTTGGTCATGCTCCTCAGCGCGACGAGGTTCGGTAGGCGCGAAGCCTCGTCCAGGCAGCCGCGCGGGTCGAGCCCGTCGACGAAGTCTACGAAGGCCTCGTCGACCGCGATGAGCGCGCGGGGGAAGGCCCGGGCCAGGCGGGCGGGCAGCTCGGGATAGCCCTCCGGAACGAGCCCGGTCGGGTTGTTCGGCGCCGCCAGCCACAGGAGCGCCTCCGGCTCGGCCGAGAGGAGAGCGGCGTAGCGCTCGAAGGCCGCCTCGGCGCCTGTACCGCGATCGTCGGCTTCTGATCCCCCGGCCGGGCGCCCTTCTCCGTCGGCAGGCCGGCCGATGGCCGGCCCGGGTAGGGCCGCGCGCGACGGAGCGACGCGCAGGCCGGCGTCCTCGCTCGCCTCCCGATAGGCCGAGTAGCAGGGCTCCTCGATCAGGGCGAGCGCCTTACCGGAGGCGCGGGCCAGGGCGAACATGAGCTCGTCCGCGCCGGCGCCGAAGACGATGCGATCGGGATCGAGCCTAAGGCCCGCGCCGGCCGCCGCGCGCAGCTCTCCGTAGTCGGGGTCGGGATACGCGAGGGCGGCGCGGCGGCCCTCGTTGAAGGCCGCGTCGAGCCACGCGGGCGGCCCGAGCGGGTTGAGGTTGGCGCTCGCGTCTATCGCGGGGCCCGAGGTCCCGAGGGTCGACGCCGACCCGCCGGCCTCGCCGGGCCGCGGGCGCGCCGCCTCCCTCCCTAGCCGGCCGCCGTGGGCGCCCCGAGGCATGCGTTAATAATCCTTCTCTTCATCGACGGCCTTGGAGACGGCCAGCTCGGAGAAGCGCGCCATCTGCCCGGCTATCTTGGCGCCGAGCTCGACGATGAAGCCGCCTATGACCGCGCCCGTGCCCTCGCCCAGGCGCATGTCGAGCGACACGACGGGCTCGAGGCCCATGGCCCGGAGGATCGGCAGATGGCCCTTGACCTTGGAGAGGTGGCCGGCGAAGAGGAAATCCGCGACCGAGGCGTCGATCTTCCAAGCCAGGGCGGCCGCGGCCGTGATGGGGAAGCCGTCTATCATACAGGCTAGGCGGCGGCCCTTCAGGGCCAGGATCATGCCGGCGGCCGTCGCGATCTCCGGGCCGGCGAAGGCCGCGCCGATCGCCTTAGCCCCCTCCGGGCCGGCGGCGAAGGGCCCGCGCGCGGCGACGGCTTCGAGGATGACGCGGCGCTTACGCTCCAACGCGCCGTCGTCGATGCCGGTACCGCGGTCGACGATCGCCTCGGGGTCGAAGCCGAAGGCGACGAGCAGGGCGGCGGCGCTCGTCGTGTTGCCTATGCCCATGTCTCCGAGGGCCACGATGTCGTAGCCCTCGGCCGCGGCGAACTCCGCCAGCTCCCGGCCGTGCTCCAGGCAAGCCTCGAACTCGGCCGGGGACAGGGCCGGCTCGCGGGCGAAGTCCCTCGTCCCGCGTACGGCCTTCATGCCGAAGAAGCCGGGCGTCGGCGCGCCGTTCCGCGCCACGCCCTCGCCTCGGCGGGGCCAGGCCGGAAAGTCGGCGTCGACGCCGGCGTCGACCGCGAACAGCTCGAAGCCGCAGGCGCGCGACAGGACGTTGATGCCCGCGCCGCCGGCCATGAAGTTATGCACCATCTGGGCCGTGACTTCCTTAGGATAGAGCGAGACGCCCTCCTCGGTCACGCCGTGGTCGCCGGCCAGGACGAAGGCGGCCTTCCGGCGTATCCGCGGCGGGGCTACGCCCTGTATGACCGCGAGTCGCTCGGCGTAATCCTCGAGCCTACCTAGGCTGCCCTTGGGCTTCGTTAGGTCGTCGAGCAGGGCTTTCGCCTCCGCTCGCACTCTCTCTGAATCATATGCATGCGACATAATAATATATTAACCTTTCTTGCGTTTCGATAAGGGGAGTACGAAGCGGCCGTAGCCCTCGACGTGCCCGTGCAGGAACTCGGTATCGTAGGCCTCCTCCAGGCGCTCGGGCGCGAGGGCCTCCTCGGGGGCTCCCCAGCGGCAGCCTCCGGCGCGGTCGATAAGCGCGACCTCGTCGGCGTAGCGCCTGGCGGCGTTCACGTCGTGTAGGCTTACGAGCACGGCCTTGCCGGCGCGGGCGAGCGCCCTCAGGGTCTCCAACAGCTCCATCTGGAGATCGGAAGAGCGTCGTGTAGGGAAAGAGTGTAGATCTCGG
>CALKWG010000115.1 GCA_938004315.1 uncultured Spirochaetaceae bacterium | reverse complement strand
CGTAATAGCCGCGGCCGCTCACGAAGCGGCCTTCGAGCGCCAGCTCGTCGGCCAAACTCAGAACGATAGGCTCGGGCCGATAGGAAGGGCCGAGCAAGGCGCAGCCGCTTAAGGCCGCTACGGTTAGTAGAACGGCCAGAGATAGAATCGCCCTATAAGGTTTCGCCGTATGACTTTCACGCATCAAAATACCTCGTCGATCAAAATTACTATCCGATCGGGCTAAGTCAAGTCTTGAAGGCTAGCTCGGCTTTCGTTTCATAGTTTGACGATTTAATAGCCTAGCCCTATGATGCGTTATGCGCGCACCCGTATCATTGACCGTCAGCCTAGCGATCGCGGGCGGGCTTATAGTCGAAGCTGTATGCATCCTCTTTTTGATCCCGAACGGCGCCCCCTTGGCCGTAGCCGTCGGCCTTACCGTCGGCTTCATATTCGCGGCGGGAATAACCCTGCTGGCGATCGGGCGATGGGTCGAGAGCCCCTTACATCGAATACTAACTCGCTTACGAAGCCTGGCGGACGGCGACCTAGCCTCGCGCATCGGCCGCGTTAAGGCCCACCATAACATAGAGGAGGCCGCGCGGCTCCTCGACGAAACGCTAGCCGGTAATTATCAGATTATACTCATCGGGCTCGATGAGATCGCGCGCCGAAGCCTCGCGGCCGCGCAAGAGGTAGACGCCGAGGTCGCTTCCGCCGTCGCGCTTATCGAAAAGACCCGCGAACCCGTCTTATCCATGGGAGCAGGGGCCGGGGAGGTCGCCGATAAGATCGGGGCAGCGTCCGCCGAGTCCGCCGCGGTCGGAGAGGCCGTACGTAAGCTCGCGGGGCGCGTGGCGGATCAAGCGAGCGCCGTCGAGCAGACGAGCGCGGTCATCGAGGAAATAAGCGGTCAAATTCGGTCCATCGCCGATACCGCGTCGCGCGAGAGCGGTAACGCCGGACGCCTCGCCGATATAGTCGGCCGAGGGGGGCAAGGCATCCGGGCGCTGGCCTCGGTTATAGACGGGCTCGGGGCCGGCGCGGCAGAAATCGGCGAGATGTCGGCGATGATCAACCAGGTAGCCTCTCGGACCAACCTCTTGGCCATGAACGCGGCCATCGAGGCGGCCCATGCGGGCGCATACGGCCTGGGCTTCGCCGTAGTCGCCGAGGAGATCCGTAAGCTCGCCGAAACCGCGGGCGCCGGGGCCTAACGGATTTCGGGATCCTTAAAAGACTTCAGCGCCAAGATCGGCGCGGCAGCGCAGGCAAATTCGGCTTTAAGCGCGCTCTTCGAGGGCTTGCGAAGCGATAGCGAGCGATTCATCACGGCGTTTTCAGGCATCACCGACGGGACCGCGGAGATAGCCTCGGGGTCGGCGGAGATGATCGAAGGCGTCCAGGAGCTTCGAACTATATCCATAGAGAATAAAGCGGCCTTCGATGAAATGGGTCGATCCGTCGCGTCGCTCGAAGCGTTGTTTACGGAGACGGCCAGGCTCGCCAAGGCGCTCGGCGACGACGGCGCGGCCATGAGCTCGGCATTCAGCGACGCCGCCTCGCGCGTGGAGAGGCTCGGCGAGTATAGCGCGGGCAGCCGACGCAGCTTCGAGGAGATGGGCACCGAACTAAGGTACTTCACGCTGGACGAGAGCGCCGAGCGCCGATCGTACCGGCCCGAGATGAAGCGTATTATCTTCGACCATAAGCGCCGCATCGTCTATGCGAAGCTATACCTTGAAGGCCGCATCGCCTCGATAAACCTGCCCAAGGCTATCCGGGCGGAGGATTGCCCTTTAGATCCCCTACTAAAGGACATCGGCCCCAAGCTGCCCGAGCGCGCCGAGCGCTTGGGTGACCTTGACCGGGCGCACCATGCCTTCCATGAAGCCTATAACGAGCTGCTGCGCGCATGCCATGAGGCCGAGTGCGGCGGGATCGAGGGGCTTCGCCCGCGCATCGAGACGCTTTTCGCCGAGGCCGAACGGCGCTGGACCGCGCTCTTCGATTATCGAGACGAACTGCATGAGCTCCTGCGCCTCCTGGAGAGCTGAGGCGCGCCTCCTTGACGAGGATCGGGTAGGAGGGACAAGCTGGCGCGAGCCAGAAACGGAGCGGCCGGAACCATGGATACGGATAAGACGAAGGGGCGAAGCATACGGGAGCGCCTGAGGCGCGTCATTTTCGGAACCGATACCCCGGCTGGCAGAGGCTTCGACGTCATCCTCCTCTGCCTCATCGCCGCGAGCGTACTCGCGGTCGCCTTAGAAAGCATCCCCACGCTAAACGGCGACCTTCGGCGCCTACTCAAGGCGGCGGAATGGGCCTTCACCGGGCTTTTCCTCGTCGAATATGCCCTACGCCTCGTCTGCGCCGTTAAGCCGCTTGGCTATGCCACGAGCTTCTTCGGCCTCGTCGACCTCCTGGCCGTCGCGCCTTCGCTCATAGGCTTCGCCATCCCCGGCGCGCCCTCGCTCCTAACCCTAAGGCTCCTCAGGCTCCTACGGCTGTTCAGGGTCTTAAAGCTCACCGCCCTCATGGAGCAAGGACAGGCCCTGCTGGCGGCGCTTTGGGCTTCAAGACGGCGCATACAAGTCTTCCTCTTCGCCGTCGTCATTATCACGGTCATCTTCGGCGCGTTCATGTACGCCATAGAAGGGGCGAGCAACCCCGGCTTCGATAGCATTCCCCGTAGCGTATACTGGTGCGTCGTCACTATGACCACGGTCGGCTACGGCGACATAGCGCCTAAGACCCCGCTGGGGCAGTTCATGGCCTCGGCGCTCATGCTACTGGGCTACGCGATCATCGCGATACCGACGGGCATCGTCACCGCGGAGATGGTCAGGGAGCGAAGGCCTAAGCACGGGGAGGAAGGGGCCTGCCCCCGTTGCGCCGAGCCGATCCCCGGGCCGCTCGCGCGGTTCTGCGTTCGCTGCGGGCTTAAGCTCGTAGCAGGGGATGGAGCCGATGATGGCGACCGGGGACCTCGGGCCTAGCCGCGCTTAGTCGGCGGCGCGAAGCTCCTCTTAAGGAGCTCGGCCAGATCGGCCAAGCCCGGCGAGCCCGGCCCCTTTATGC
>CALKWG010000114.1 GCA_938004315.1 uncultured Spirochaetaceae bacterium | reverse complement strand
TTGCGCTTGGGTAAATCGGGGGCGTTCCACCCGCGGGAACTCCCCGCGATAGGGCTCATGCGCCGCCCTCGGGCAGCTTGAGCTCCCGGTTCGGCCCGCCTAGGAGCGGTAGGACGCCCTGGTCTATCAGGGGCTTGCGCTCCGGATGGGCGAGTATCCACTTGTTCTTCTTGCGAAGGAGCGGGTCGCCCGCGGGGATGGCGCCTTCGTAGGCCTCGTTGGTACCGCGCGGAAGGACGATGGCGGCCCTGAAACCCGCGGACGAGAGTCGGCACGGCGCCAGGTGCATGGTGCCCGAGTACAGCTCTACGGCCTGCCCGCGTCGGACGAGGAGGCCCACGGCCGCGCCTGAGTCGATCGAGGGCCCGCCCGAGCCGGCTACGAGCTGTCCGCGCAGCGCCAAGAAGAGCACCAGGTCGTCCGCGGCCACGAGCATCTCGCTGGCCTTGTGGTATTCGAGGCCGTTCATGGTGGCGTTCCGGCCGGAGCAGTAGCCTATCTGTACGTCTGCGCCGCCGAAGACCAGGCCGCGGATGCGCGCCGCGTCGGAACAGGCTTCGAGGGGCGGGTGGGCGGCTACGTAGGCCACGCCGGCCTCGGGTATGGGCGCGTGCTCCTCGAGCGAGCGCACCATGGCCGACCAATCCCCCGGGACCGGCTCGCCGTAGGGCTTGAAGGCCGGGTCGTCGATATCGAATATGTCGAGGCCCGGATTAGCCGAGCGCAGGGCCGCTATGGTCATGGCGTTTCCTCCGTAATCGTAGCCGGCCCGCGGATCGGGCGGCGACGATCTCTATAGTATCATGGCGAGACGAATTGGGTAAATCGTTTAACTTATTATCTTGTCGCTCCAAAGCCCAAGCGCGGGGTTGCGGATGAAGTAAAAACGCTCGCCCCCCCGCTCGTTCCAGCCGTCGGCCAGGGCGGCCGGGGCGTAGCGCCGCATGAGCTCCCGCGGGTCTCCGTACTCGTAGCCGACCGACTCGATCTCGTCCCGCGACAGCCCGCCCGCGGCGTAGATCACCGAGAAGCGGCCCTCGGCGGAGCCGTGGGCCAGGTGGGCGGCGCCGGCTAGGTCGCCCGCCAGCTCTCCCGAGGCGACGAGCTCGGCCGCCCGGGCGGCGCCTCGGTAACCGTGGCGCCGTATGGTCGCGTCGATCCGGGGGTCCTCCCCGAAGGAGCCGACGCCGGGGGCCAGGACGATTAGGCGGCCGCCGTCGGCCATGGCTAAGCGCGAACGGTAGATAGCCTTGTTACCCAGCCAGGTCGAGCGGAACTCGGCGGGGTCGAGGTAGCAGACTATGGTCTTCGCGGCCTCGCCGATACGCTTTACGTTGACGCGGGCCGAGAGGGCGGCGGCTCGCGTAAAGGCTTCGCGTCCGCCGCCTACGAACAGCCCCCGCGTCGCCGAAGCGCCGCCGGGCAGCGCTTCCACCACGGTGAGCGCGTAGACGATGGGTATCGAGGCGGCGAAGCGCTCCTGGGCGTAGTCCAGGACCGCCCGTACCGGCGTATCCACGCGGCCTAGGACCCGCTCTATGCCGTACGCGGCGCCGAGCCAGTGCGAGCGATCGATCCCGTCCTTGCCCCCGACGCCTACGAAGAGATTCTTGGAGTAGTTCGCCATGCCTACGACCTCGTGAGGCACCACCTGCCCGAGCGATAGGACGAGGTCGAAACCGCCCTCTAGGACCAGGCGGTTGACCTGGGCCGGCCAGTCGAAGTCGCACAGCCCCTCGGAGACGCGCCGGACGAATTCGGCCGGGACCCGGCCTAGTTCGACGATATCGCTACGCCAGCGATGGGGGACGAAGATCGCCGGCGGTAGGCCGGGGAACATGGCGCGTATCTCGGCTTCGTCCATGGGCTTATGGGTACCGAGCGCCGGCATGACCGCCTTCAAAGCCCCGCCGTAGTACTCGTAGGCGGCCTTGAGGAGGACGCCGGCGCGGGCATGGGCTCGGGTGCCGTCGGGCGGCAGGGCCAGGACGCGACGCCTGGGCCCCAGCTTCGAAAGCGCCTCTATGAACAGGGCGGCTAGCTCGCCGTCGCCCAGGTCGAGCTCCGGTCCGCCTTGGGAACTTAGGTATGCGGGAATCGTCATGGCTACGAAGTATAGCACGAGCGCGGTTCGCCCTGCATAATAGAAGGCGTGATAGAACTACGGCGATATACGGATGAGTCCGCCTGGATTAAGGCAATAGTCGACGACTTCGCCGACGCGTTAACCCGAATCGGCCGCGACGGAGCACAAGCCCCCGACCGACGCTCTATGCTACGGCTTTGCCTGGCCGGCGGCTCGACGCCCGAGCCCGCGTACCGGGCGATGGCCCCCGCCTTAAGCGCGTGGCTCGACGAAGACGGCTCGCGTTCCGCCTTGTTCGTTCCCGGCGACGAGCGGGACCTGCCGCCCGGCTCCGATCTGCGTAACGACCGCATGATCGAGGAGGCCTGGTCGGCCGCCCTCTCTTCCGGCCGCGCCCGCCCGCTCCGTTGGGGGCACGGGGAGGCGGAGCCGGCCGCGATGGCCTTTGCCCTGGCCGCCGAGCTCGGCTCGGCCGTCGGGGCGGCGGCCGGGCGCCGATACTTCGATCTTTGCTACCTGGGCTTAGGCGCGGACGGGCATACGGCCGGGCTCTTCCCCGGCGCCTTCGAACCCGGGGCGGCGGCTCAGGCGATCAGGACGCGCGCGCCAGCCTTTCCCTTCGAGCGCCTCAGCCTGTCGCCGCGCCTGCTCGGCTCCGCCCGGGCCACCAGGTTCATCGCGCGGGCGGCGGGGAAGGACGAGGCCATAAAGCGCCTCTCCGCGGCCGACCCCGCCTGCCCGGCCGTCATGGCCGCGGGCGAAGCGTCCGTCGCCTTTATCCTGGGCTAGCGCCGGCCGCCCGGTCCGTCGCTACGCCGGCGACCGGCGATCGGCGAAATAAAACGGCCGCCCACGGCGGCCGTTCATCGATCCTACCCGGCAAGGAAGCCCGGGTTCGTTGTATCAGGTCTCCGCGATCAGGAGCGTCTTGGCGTCGAGCTTGATGTTCAGGTCGGCCGGGTTCATGCGGCCGTGGTCCT
>CALKWG010000113.1 GCA_938004315.1 uncultured Spirochaetaceae bacterium | reverse complement strand
TCGATCGTACCGCGCGACGCCGATCGGAAGGCCGGCGCGTCGACGATCTCCGACGAGGACTTCTTAGAATTCTAACCGGGCCCCGGTACGCGCCCGCGCGCGCCGCGGCCAGCCGCCGCGCGATCGCGCGGCCGGGAGGCACGGATGAAGCAATACTTGACCTTCGAACTCGACGGACGCTATTACGGCGTCGACGTGGAGCACGTCAACTCGGTCCTCGACCCGCAGGCCGTGACGCCGCTCCCGCGCGCCAATACCATCGTGACGGGCCTGACCAACGTCCGCGGCAACGTAGTGCCGGTCTTCGACCCGCGCGAGACCCTTGCTAAGACCAAGGTCGACGACGAGCGCGTGGGCAGGGCGGTCG
Source organism: uncultured Spirochaetaceae bacterium (assembly GCA_938004315.1). GTDB lineage: Bacteria > Spirochaetota > Spirochaetia > Treponematales > UBA12059 > DAIPLR01. Next base: position 1,669 of record CALKWG010000113.1, on the reverse strand, counting down.
CCGGGGCGAACGCGGCCGGCGGCGCCGAGGCCGCGGGCGAGGGCGTCACCGTCCTCTCCGGCGACGACGCCTCCGAAGAGGGCGGGATCATCATCTTCGAGATAGAGAACGCCACCCTCCTGCCCTTCATCGGCCTCGAGGCCGATAAGATCGGCAAGGTCATACTGCTCGAGGACAGCCAGCTGGCCGCGGTGCCCGGCTTCCTGCCCGAGAGCGCCGCGCGCTTCTATCAAGGTTTTTGCTTCGTGGGGGGCGTCAGGCATTCCATCCTGAACCTGAAGGAGCTGTGCTCCCGCGACGCGCTGTTCAGCGCCGAGGGGGTACGCCGTGGCTGAGATCAGGGTACGCGCCCCGGCCGAATCCTGCGTCGAGGCGGCCGCCGGCATCAAGGCCGAGCTCCTCGCGGCGCTCGGGCGCGCCGCTAAGGGCGACCGGGTCGTCCTGGACCTAGCCGAGGTGAGGAAGTCGGATTCGTCCCTGGCCCAGATCGCCATCGCCTTCGGCAAGGAGGCCGAGGGCCGCGGCCTCGAGGCGGGCCTGGCCGGCGATTCGGGCGAGCGCTCGATCTGGGGCATGCTGGGCTGCGACATCTCCTGCGCCGCCTGCGCCTTCAAGAGTTTCGACGCCTCCGTGAAGAAGGCCGGCAAGGGGGCCGTATGAACGATAAGCTCGTAGAGACCTTCCTAGAGGAAGCTAGGGAGCTCTTGGACGGCCTTGAGGACCAGCTCCTGGAGCTGGAGAAGAATCCCGAGGACGCCGAGGCCATGAACGGCGCCTTCAGGGCCCTGCACTCCATCAAGGGCTCGGCTTCGATGTTCGGTTTCGACGCCGCCGGCTCCTTCGCCCACGAAGTGGAGGCTGCGCTCGACCGATTCAGGGAGGCCAAGCTCCCCGCCACGCCGGAGCTGACCGACGCGGTCCTCCGCTCGCGCGACTACATCCGGCTGCTTTTGGACGCGCCCTCCGAGGCCGAGGCCCAGGCGGCGGAGGCGGCCGAGCTGAAGAAGATCCTCTCGGCCTTGGCGGCCGATCCTGGCCGCCGGCCGGGCGTCGGGGCCGCGGCCGCCAAGCCGGCCGAAGGGCACGGGGCCGAGGAGCGCACCTACCGCGTCCGCTATCGCCCCTCCGCCGACGCGTACCGCCGCGGCGTCAAGCCCGAGTCCCTGGTGCGCGAGCTCAAGGCCCTGGGCAAGTCCAGCGTGCGCGCCATCTGCGCCGAGCTCCCCGCCCTTAAGGATCTCGACCCGGAACGCTGCTACTTGGTTTGGGACATCCTCATCACCACCGCGCGCCCCGAGTCCGATCTACGCGAGGTCTTCATCTTCGAAGAAGGCAGCTCCGATTTCGCCGTAGAGGAGATCGACCCCGACGAGTACATGGACGGCGAGGAGGTCAAGCGCCTAGGCGAGATACTCGCGGCCAGGCACCTGCCCGACGAGCGCATACGCGAGGCCCTGTCCAAGCAGAAGCCCATAGGCGAGATCCTCGTCGCCGAGCTGGGCACGCCCCAGGCGGTCGTGGAGGACGCGCTCTTCGAGCAGCAGCACGCCAAGAGCCTCACGCAGGCCGCCCGCGAGGACGCCGACCGCAAGACTATACGCATCCGCAGCGAGAAGCTCGACGCGCTCCTCAACCTCGTGGGCGAGCTCGTCACGGTGCAGGCCCAGCT
>CALKWG010000112.1 GCA_938004315.1 uncultured Spirochaetaceae bacterium | reverse complement strand
GGGCGCCGCGTCGGCGGGCGCCGCGTCGGCGGGCGCCGCGTCGGCGGGCGCCGCGCCGGCGGCGCACAACCGGAGCAAACGCTACATCCTACCCGAGGGGACGCCCGTTCCGTTCTTAGTCGACCTGGGCGTCATGAGGCCCGACGGGACGGTCGTGAAGGCCCGCTATGATAAGTTCAAGCAGGTCAACCGCTTCCTGGAATTCATAGAGGACGAGCTCGACGAGCTGCGCCGGGCCGCGGCCGCCAGGCCGGACGGAACCTTGCGGGTTATCGACTTCGGCTGCGGTAAATCATATTTAACCTTCGCTATTTATTATTTTTTAACCGAGTTGCGCGGCATGAAGGTGAAGGCGCTCGGCCTAGACCTCAAGGAGGACGTGATCGGAGGCTGCTCGGCCCTGGCCGGGCGCTACGGCTACGCGGGCCTGCGCTTCGAGCTCGGGGACATAGCCGACTACTCAGGCGAGGCCGAGGCCGACCTCGTGATCAGCCTGCACGCCTGCGATACGGCGACCGACTACGCCCTGGACGCCGCCCTGCGCTGGGGCGCGCGCGTCATCCTCGCCGTCCCCTGTTGCCAGCACGAGCTCAACGCGCAGCTGGGGAGACGGGCGGCCGAGGCCGGCGCGCCGGCCGGGCGCGAGGCCCTGGCGCCGCTGCTTAAATACGGCATGCTGCGCGAGCGCTTCGCCGCCCTCGCCACGGACGCGATCCGGGCCGAGCTCCTGGAGGCCGCCGGCTACGCGGCGCAGATCTTGGAGTTCATCGACCTCGAGCATACGCCGAAGAACCTGCTCATCAGGGCCGTGAGGAAGGGCGCGGACGCGGCGGCCGGGGCCGGCGCCGGGCGCTTCGCGTCGTACCTCGGCGTCGAGCAGAGCCTCCTTGGGCTGAGGCGCGGCCGGCGATAGGAGCCCGGCGATAGGGGCTTCCCGCTCCGCGGTAGTTCGTGTATGGTGTCGCTCCGGCGGTCGTAGCAATCCAACGTTCCTTCAAAACTCAGTGAGTTTTGAAGGAACTACCTTGAAAACCGCGATTAGGCGCGGCGTTTGCAGCGCAAACGCAAGCAATCGCAAAGCCAATTTCAAAAGTAACCGACTTTTGAAATTGGCTCGCCCGCCTCATCAAAACTACGGAGCGTCCCATGCCCCCCGTTTCACTCCCTAACGAGCTCATCTGGTTCGTCATGCTCGCCGTCAACTTCGGGCTGATCCTGGGCGTCTATCGCGTCCTGGGCGTCCTCGGGCTCTACGTCTGGATACCCATGGCCGTGATCGTGGCTAACATCCAGGTCGTCAAGACCGTGGAGCTCTTCGGCCTCACCGCGACGCTGGGCAACATCGCCTACGCCTCGAGCTTCCTGGTCACCGACATACTCTCGGAGAACCACGGGAAGGCCGCGGCCCGTCGCGCCGTGTGGATAGGCTTCTTCGCGATCATCGCCATGACCGTCTTCATGAACGCGGCCCTGCTCTACGCGCCGGCGCCGAGCGACTTCGCGCAGGAGGCCCTGTCGACGATCTTCTCGCTCATGCCGCGCATAGCCTTGGCCAGCCTGGCGGCCTACGCCGTATCCCAGACCCATGACGTCTGGGCCTACGCCTTCTGGCGGAAGCGCTTCCCTTCGGATCGGGCCATCTGGATACGCAACAACGCCAGCACCATGGTCAGCCAGGCCATCGACACCCTGGTCTTCGTGGGCGTCGCGTTCTGGGGGCAGTATGAGACGGGCGTGCTCGTTGAGATTTTCTTAACGACCTATCTCATGAAGTGGATCGTGGCCGCCCTGGACACGCCCTTCATATACGCCGCCAAGGCCATGCATAAGCGCGGCCTCGTCAAGGCCCTCGTCGAGTAGGCGTCGACTGCGACGCGGGCGGCGGCTTAGCGGAGCAGCCCGGCGATCTCTTCGACCTTCGAGAGCCCCTCGCGTTCCATGAAGGCGGCGATGCCGTCCAAGACCTCCGCGGGAGCCTCGGGCCTGGCGAAGATCGCCGTGCCGATCTGCACGGCTTTCGCCCCGGCCAAGAGGTACTGAAGCGCGTCGTCCGCCGTCGTGATGCCGCCGAGTCCTATGACGGGTATCATGACCGCGCGCGATACGCGATGGACGGCGGCGACGCCGACCGGCCGTATGGCCGGCCCCGAGAGCCCTCCCGATCCCATGGCCAAGACGCGCGATTTCTTCTTAACGTCTATAACCATGCCCACGAGCGTGTTGATGCAGGAGAGCGCGTCGGCGCCCGCCCCCTCGGCGGCGCGGGCCAGCTCGGCTATGTCGGTGACGTTCGGCGATAGCTTCACGATCAGGGGCCGCCGCGCCGCGTCCGTCCGTCCGGCTGCGGCCCGGGCCTTCGCCCCGGCGGCGGCGGCGTCGGCGAGGCGTCGCGTCAGCCGCGCGAGGACCGCCGCGTCCGTGCCGAAGGCCAGGCCGCCGTGGGCGACGTTGGGGCAGCTCACGTTGATCTCGTAGCCGCCCACGCCCTCCTCCCGCTCGAGGCGCTCCACGACGGAGAGGTAATCGTCCTCGCTCGCGCCGGCCACGTTCACGACGACGGCGCAG
>CALKWG010000111.1 GCA_938004315.1 uncultured Spirochaetaceae bacterium | reverse complement strand
GCCAGAGGCCCGCTAAAGCGGCCTCCTGGAGCACCTCGCGCAGGGCCCGCTCCCAGTCCGCCTCGTCGCGCGGCCGCCGCTTCTCGATCATCGCGCGGATAGCGTCATCCATGGAGCCTCCTTACGAGCTTGGGCAGATGCAGCTGGAAGCTCTCCCCCGGCATCCGCGCGGCGTATCCTAGAAGTCGCTCCAGGTCCTGGCCTCTCGAGCTCCCGGAGAGAGCGTCGTCATCTAGGCGAAGGTCATCGCGAAGCCGCGCCTCAAGGGCACGCACCGAACGCACCGCGCCCGTGACGCACAGCCAATCGAGGAGCGCCTTCTCAGGATGGGCGATGAGGTAGCCCTCGCCATCCGGGAGCTCTTCCCGCGTCCAACCGAAACGATAGATCGCGGACGGCAGGTGACGATAGCTAAAGCACCCGAGCGCGGTGTCAAAGCGCCGGTTTCGCTTGGGCGTGGCGGAAGTAGGCACGCTCACCGCCTCGGGAATCAGGCCGCTCCGGTAGAGCACATACTCGAATGACACATAGGAGGGGCCATAGATCATATTGGCTAATACTTCCAGCGATGCCGGCCGCTTACGGAGCTCCGGCGCGGTTAGGTAAATACCCCTGGTGACCCCGATGAGCTCCCCCGACTTCATGAGCCGGCTCGCCTTGTCCCGGAGGTTACCCTCCTCCCCGAAAAGCCCCCGCAGGGCAAGGAAGTCAAGCTCGGGGCCGATTTCGGAAAGTTGTCGTATTTCAGCCATATTGTCTTGAATTATAAGACATTCCTGGCTTTTTGCAACAGCTTATAAACCTATCTACGCATCCTTTTTTACAAGGGCTCCGTCCCCTCCTCCATTATGGTAAGGAGGGGCGCGAGCTGCCTGGATGAGGCTGCTCACGCGATGCGCCGTCTCCACGGCTTGCAGGGCGCTGTCCCTCGTCGCCGTGGCGAAGAACTCGAGCCAAGGTTCCCAGCCGTCATCCGCGCGCAAGCCACTAAGGGGGCGATAGTACTCGTCGCGGCGCGACTTGAAGTAGGGGGAGAGGTAGAGTATAGGCAATGCAGATTCTTAAAAACGAAGGCGATCCCATGCGCCAGCAATGTGAAACTATCCTCTTATTCCCTCCAGCCCTTACGCATGGCGGCGATCTTCTCATGGCGGTTCAAGACCTGGGCGCAGTCTTCCCATCCTGAGACATCGCCGACTCTTTCATATCGCTTGTCGAAGGGGTGCTTATAGTTGAGCTCGCCGATGCGTCGCTCCGCCTCTTCCAATGAACCGAGGGCTACGTCGACCCAGACGTCTTCGAGGACGTCGGGGATCTGGCCGAACATGGCGAAGATGGCCTTAAGGCGATCGGCCAAGGCCCGGTGCACCTTATCCTCCACCGAATCGCTGTAGCGCAGGTTGAGTACCCGTATGAGCGATCGAGCCTGGCCGATACGCTGGATGCGGCCTTTACGCTGTTCTAGCCTCGTAGGATTCCAGGGAAGGTCGATATTGATCAAGGCGCCTAGGCGTTGCAGGTTAAGACCTTCGCTGGCGGCGTCCGTCCCCACCAAGATGGAAAGCGTACCTTCCTTAACCATCTTCTTGATCTCATCGCGCTCGCGGCGCAGGACTTGGCTTCCTTCGTAGATCCTTGATTTGCCTGACCCGGCATAAACGCCGATAGGCCGATCGGGGAACTCCTTCGCTAAGCCTTGGGCTACCCAATCGACGGTATCGTAATACTGAGAGAAGAGGATGCAACCGTCATCGGCCCAGCCTTTGTCGCGAAGATATGAAAGGATGACCCGCCACTTAGGATCCTCCGCTCGATTAGCTTCAAGGGCGGCCAGGCAGGTTTCCAGTTTTTCCACTTCATCGCGCGTCAGGGTCTTTAGCCCTTCGGGAGCCCTGCCGCCGTCTTCGTCCCCGGTCTCGTCGGGGTCGTCCTCGTCGCCGCCGGCCGTACTATCGGCGGGGTCGACGATGCGGTCCCAATGGTAGAGCATCTTCTCCACCGTCGAGCGACCGGCTTCGATCGAGCTGCCGATACGGCGTAGGAGCAGGGTCTTAAAGAAGCCTGCGGATCTCACCCGCCGGCCCAGGAGGCGGCAGAACTCTTCCGCCCGCTGGTAGGCATCCGCCAAATACCCTTCAAGAGGTACCGGGTCGTCCTCTCCATACAGCTCGACTTCGACGGGCCGAAGGTAGGGTTCATGCGTGGCGGGATCGATAGTCGTTTCCAGGTAAGAACGGGTGCGCCGCACGATCGAACGCAGGAATGGGTTGTGGAGCTCGAAGACGTTGAGGCACAGGGCATTCGCAATCGTCTTTAACAGAGGCGGCAGCTCGTGATACGACGAAGCGGCCGCCGCCGTTTCGTCGTCAAGGGAGAGCCTTTTCCGGAGCTGGTCGGCGGCAGGGTCTTCCCAACGCGGAGGGAGCGGGTTCTTCAGCCAGGGCCAAAGGTCTTCCGGCTCCGTCGGAGGCGGCCGCTCGCCCAACAGATACGGCAAGGCCCTATCAGGCGATAACCAATGGCTGCCGATGCCGCCGAGGACATGATCGTTGCCTTCGGATAGCAGCCGTAATAGATCCCAGGCCTCGATGGGGTGCATCTGCACCGGAGTGGCGGTTCCGAGCAGCATGCTTCGGGTACGAGACGCGAGCTTCCAGGCGAAGGCGTAGAGCCTATTCGCCTCGGTCTCAGGTTTAGCGATGCGCGGTCCGAACTCATCCGGCTTGGGGAGCTTGCGCCGCCTGGCGCGGTGGGCCTCGTCGATGATGACGCAGGACCAGTCCATCTCCAGAAGTCCCTGGGCCAGCTCTGCCCCGTGTACGACTAGGCCTTGGGATAGCAGCCCGATCCGGCGCGGACAGGCTAAGAGCGGATTCCTGCCGGTCGGAGGATACTCAAACCCCGTTTCATCGACCCATAGCGAGCCGGTCCAGCGGGCGCTCGGTACTTCTAGGAGGTCCCAGAGCTCCACCTGCCACTGTTCAAGGAGGGTTTTGGGAAGCAGGGCCAGAACGGGTTTGTCGGACGACAACGCGATGAGCTGGGCCACCATACCCAGTTGCACGGTCTTTCCGAGGCCCACCTGGTCGGCCAAGAGGAAGCGCGCTCCGTGGGCGCGATGGGCCCGCCATGCGGTCTGGACGAAGTACTTCTGATGGGGCCAGAGCCCGTACTCCCGGCGGAAGACCGGCGCTTCGACCGCCACCCCGGCAGCCTCCGGTTCGGCCGTCCCCTGCCACGCCTCAAGGCCGAGTTCTCGCCGTTTGACTAGGCGCTCTACCTCCGCCACAACCGCCTTGGCCAGCGGCCGTGCCAGCGGATGCGTCCAGAGCCGTTCGAACTCAGCCTGCACCCAGTCGCAGGCTTCCGGTTCATCGTCCTCCCAAACAAGCTCGTAGTTGAGGGCCCAGCCGGCGAAGGTCTCATTGGCGCTGCCCAAGAAGCTGGTCCGGCGGCCATCGGCATAGCGGATCACGCCGGCTTTCCCATGGATCAGGCCGAAGGCGGCGTCGGGAAGTACGCGCACTTCGAGCCGGGCCTGTCCCGTTCCCGACAGGAGCCGCGTAAGCCGCTCCAGCCGATCCCCGCCGCGCCGGGTTAGGGTTTCGGGGTCGTTCTTGAAGAAGGACAGCTTCTGGGCCTGCTCGGCCGCGGCCACGTCCTCGGGCTGAATATCAGCGTTGCAGACGACCCTGATCGGCCCCGCTACTCCCTCCAAGGCCTCTCCCGCTAGTTCAAAGAGGGATGAATCGAAGTAGCCGGCGATTCGGTCGTACCCGATCGCCCCGGACAGGCGTTCGGCTAAAAAACCGCGGCCTGAAGAATCCTTAGCGCGCTGGAAGGCGTGACGGCGTATCATGGCTGATCCCGCCTGGTCTGATATTTTTGAAGAGGGCTGTTCGGTTTGTCCGGATTGGTCATCTCAAGGAGGCCCTCGGCGATGAGCGGCTGGAGGATCTCTTTCCGGAAGTATTCCCTGTCTTTCAGACCTAACTCCTGCTGTATTTCATCACGGGTTCTTGCCGTATGGCAGAAGGTCAGGATCTTCTCGATTCTTTCTGGCTCAACTTGCGGGGTAACTTGCGGGGT
>CALKWG010000110.1 GCA_938004315.1 uncultured Spirochaetaceae bacterium | reverse complement strand
ACGCGGCGGGTAACCTGAGCCGCCCGAGCTCCGCGACCTGGATCCTGGCGCCCGAAGGGCTTAAGCCCACGGCCTCGGCGACGCCAGCCGAGCCGGTCGTACGTCCCTCGGCTGCGGCGACGCCGCGACCTGAGGATGAGTGGCGGCTTACGGCCGCCGAGGATTTCGCCCAGGGCTTCGCCGTCGAGTTCAGTCCGCCGGAGGGCGCGACCGCCCTCCTCGCGGTCTCTCAGGATCAGGACGAGACCTTCCCCCCCGAGGCCTATGCCGAGCTCGCCTCGCGCGAAGGCCGCGCCGTCGCCTTGGTGCCCGTAAACCAGGGGGACCTACGGCCTTTCTATATCCGCGCCGCCTATCGAACCGTCGACGGCTCCGTAGTCCTCGGACCGGCCCTGGAGCTCCGGCGCTCGAGCTCGCCGGTATCGCGCCTGCGTCCGGAGGCTCCCGAGCCGCATATCGCCGCGCTCGGCTCATGGAGCGTGCTCTCGTGGCCGGCTTCATCGGTCGCCGTCTACGTTTCGTTGGACGGCGGACCGTTCGAGGCCTACCGGGATCCGTTGGCCATAGACCGCTCCGCCGGCGATCGCTCCATACGCTATTACGCCGAGTTGCTCGGAACGCGCGGGGAGCTTCGGGAGCTAGCCCTGCCGCTCGTTCGGCTCGCCTCGGCGCCTGAAGTGCGGGGAGCGATCGACGGCGGCATGTACGGGACGGCGGTGGAGCTGAACTCCGGCCAGGCCGGCCTCCGTTACGAGCTGGGCGTCGACGGCGCTACGCCCGCCCCGATAGGCCCGGCTAGTCCTAGGCTCGGCCCTGCGCTTAAGCTCGAGGGCGCCGCCGGTTCGGTAAAACGGTACTTCGTCCGCGTCGCCGCCGTACGCGAGGACGGCTCGATCGGTCCGGAGCGCTTCCTGCGCTTCGGCATCGACCTGGAGCCGCCGCCGGTACCGACCCTGACGGGTTTAGCCGACGGCCCGGAGTCAGAAGTCGCCGAGACCCTGGCCTTCGTCCCGCAAGAAGGCCGCATCTTCGTCAGCGTCGATCCCGATACGCCGCGCTATCGGCTTTACGAGGGGCCGTTAACCTTAGGCGAGGGCCAGCAAGGCCGCCGTAGCTACCTCATCCGCGCCTATGCCGAAGACGAATTCGGTAACCGTTCCGCGCCTATGCAGCCGCGGCGCTTGGTGATAGACCCGGACTCCGTCTACGTCGCCGAAGGCGGCCGCGTCGGGGCCGCCGGCACGATGGCCGATCCCTTCGGCGATCTCCGCGAAGCCCTCGGCCGCGCTGAGGCCGCGGGCCGGCGCACCGTCTATATCCGAGGGCGCCTGGCGCTCCGCGGCAGCCTTTCGCTCGGCCCAGGCTTCAGGCTCATAGGCGCCCGCGGCGAGGCTTGGGAAGAGGGCGGGGCCTCCGGGGCCGCGCTGAGTTTCGACGGCGAGCCCGGTTCAGAGGCCGCCTATCTGCGTATCGCCGGCGGCTCGGTAGAGCTTCAGAACCTAGCGCTTCGTTTCAGCGGCGGCGGAACCTTCGCCGCCCTGCGCGCCCAGGGCGCGGATCTGCATATGCGAACCGTCGAGCTCATCGTAAGCGGCGGGCTGGACGCGCAAGCCCTGTCGCTCGTCTCGTCGACGCTCCGGGCCGAGGGCCTTACATATCGCGCCGCGGCTTCGATAACGGCGCGCTTCGCCCAGCTCGAACGCTCCGAGCTCGTCCTCGCGGACGCCCGCCTGGAGGCGAGCGGCGTCATGCTCTTCGAAGCCTTCCGCGCGCGCGATTCCAAGCTGGAGCTCGCTTCGACGCGGGTCGACGCGAGCCCCGGGCAGGCCTTCTCAGGGCTGACGCTCGCCGGCGGCTCGGCTCGGCTGGCCGATTCGGCGTTCTTCGTACGGGCCGGGGCGGCCTCGTTTAGGCTCTTCAGCCTCGAAAGCGCCTCGCTCCAGGCGAGCGGCTGTTACCTCGAGCTCGATTGGCGGGGACCGGCGCTCGTAGCCTCGCTCAGCCGCGACGCCTCGCTCAAGCTGGCCTATAGCACGATGATATTGTCCGCGGGGGACGTGAGCCTCGTTTCCTCGGAGGCTTCGAGCTACGAGCTGGCGGCCAACATCCTACAAGTCAGGGCTGGGCGGGCTCGCTTCGAAGCCGCGGCATCCGGCGCTTCGCCCGTCGCGTCGGGACGCGCCTTCGTCTACGCCAACGCCCTTTGGGGCTTCTCTGAACTCGGCGAGCTTAATCGTCGCCTGCCGCAGGGCCTTATGCGGAATTTCGAGGAGGCCCCCGCGCTTACCTTCGCCGGTAGGGAAAAAGATTCCTATCGCCTCGCCCCGAGCTCGGCCTGCGTCCGCTCGGCCCCCTCGCTGGACTGGGCAGGCGAGCGATATAGCGCCAATCCATCGATAGGAGCCCATCAATTTTGAATCGCATATTCCGGGCGAGCCATAGGCTCGCGGCGGCTTTCTTCTTCCTCGCGCTCACGGCGGCGATCGGCGCCCAACCCTCGGCCGAGCTCGTCCCTCCCGCGGCCCTAGCCGAGTTGGAGGCGGGCCTGCGATCCCTGATAGCGCCGCGCGACCTGGCCAAGGCCGATGCGGCCGCGGTTGAGCTTAAGGCGGCGCGCCTCGGCTTAGGCTCGGCAGAAAGAGGCCTCGCGGCGTATTGGCAGCTATGGTTCAGCTCAGGCTCGAGCTTCGAAGGCGATTTCGACCGCGCCGCCTTTAAGGCCGCGTACGACGCCGTGACGGCGGCCGAGGGCAAGGCCCTGTCGGCGGCCCAGGCCTTCATGGCCGAGGCCAAGAAGGCCCGCGCCTATCCTGAGCGTTCGAAGCAGCTGCTCTTAGCCTTCGACGCGGCGATCAGCATGGATCCCGCTTGGCGTATACGCGAGGCCGACAAGGCCGCGCTGAGGCAGGCGACGGTAGATGAACTGCTCGCGTCCGCCCTCGGGCCGGGCCTCGGGGGCTATGTAGCGGCGTCGCATGAGCTCCTCGGCCGCGCGCCCGGCGGACGGGATATGCTGGCCGCCTTCGCCGCGGCCTGGGCCGCCGAGCCGGAAGAGGGGCTCTATCAGGCCTCCCTCGGCGTCGCCAAGGCCTACGGCCCGGCGGCGCGCTTTATAGCGTCGCGCCTCCTCCGCGGCGACGCCTTGGGCTATCTGGCCGTCAGGCTTTCGTTTATGCGCGAAATCCGCTTTCTCGGCCTATCGCGTTCAAGCGGCCTGGGCGAGGCGGAGCTTCGAACCGTCGCCGAGGCGGCGAGGCCGGCGCTCGCGCCGTCGATTCGCGCGCCGGGCGACGAGGATATCGAGCGGGCGCTCGGCCTCTACGCCTCATGGCTATCGGCCTCGCTCCGCGACCGAAGCGACGAAGCGGCGACCTTCGCCCGCCTTTCAGCCGCCTACGGCGCCGACGAGGCTCTCCGCGCTTCGCTCGGCGCCGACGGCTCCCCCGACGGCTCCTCCGCCCGGGCTCGCTTGAAATCCCGTCGGGACGCGTACTGGCTCAGGGCGGAAGAGGCTCTGGCGAGCGACCTGAGGGCGGAACTCCTCGCCTGGCTCCGCTCGAGCGGCTACGCCGCATCGACCCCGCGGCTCAGCCTCAAGGTCACGTGCCAAGCCCTATCGGGTTCGAGCCTCGCCGCCGCCGTCGAGCTTGAGCTCTTGGTCGACGGCGCGCGTTACTATCCGCCCTACGGCGCGCTCAAGGCCTCTATCGAAGCCTCTATACGGACCGTGTTCGGCGGCGAGCTACCCGCCTACGCCTTCGTCGAACGATTAGACGCCCTGCGCTACGCCTACCGGGGGCCAGGCGAGCTCGCCCTGCGCGCCGAGCTCCTCGAGCTGAAGGGGGGGGAGGCGTCCGCGGCGGCCGAATCGTCCGATGCCTCGGCGACGATTCCAGGCCCCGGCGACGCTATGGCCGCGCGTCCGTCGTGGAGCGTATCGGCCTGGATGGCCACGCGGCTAGGCGAGCCGGCCGTCGCGGCCTTGGCGCGGTCCTACGGCGCCGCCGTCGAAGCCGCCGCCCGCACGGAGAGCAGCCGATGAAACGCTTCTTCCACTTCGTCGCCTTCCCGCTGACGCTCTGCATCCTCGTAGGGCTCGCCGCCTGCGGGGCCGAGCGCCCAGCGCGCGTATCGGACGCCCCCGGGCTGAACGACCCGTCAGTGCAGGATCGGGCGGCGGAGTCGGTCGCCGAGGCATCGCCCTTGGGGGCGCCCGCGCCGGGAGCCGCCTCCGGGTATTGGCCTTCGCGGGCCGCGGCCTTCGGGACGCCTTTCGCGCCCGTGCCCGGCATGGAGCCTGCGGATTTGGGCGCTCGCCCTCGGGCCTACGGCGACGCCGCCTGGCTCGACGGACGAGGCGCTACCGTCGTTACTATCATCGCCGGGTCTCCCGAGCCGCGGCTTTCGCCCTCGGCGGCGGCGGCCGACGGTTCCTCGGCCCAAGAGCTCGTCGCGGCCGCCGCGGCCTGGCCCCTGCCCGGCGGGCTCCGCGGCTTGCGCTTAGCTCCGGACGGAAGCCTAAAAATCTTCTCAGGCGGCGTCGAGCAGGCGCGCGCGGCCTTGCCAGAGGGGCTGCTCGGCGGGGGCCCCTATAGGCTCTATGCCTCGGCGCGCTTCGTCCTCGCCTGGTCGGCCGCCGGCGGCATGGCCGCCTACGCCCTACCGGGCCTTTCGCCGTTATGGTCAGCCGAAGGCGTCGCTTCCTTGCCGCTCCTCACCGAGTCGGCCGCCTTGTGGATACGAGCCGACGGCGCGATGGCCTACGCCGAGCTTGAGACGGCTCCGAGCGCGGGGGCGGGAAGCCTTTGGGCCCAGCCGACGATACGCGAACTCGCCGCCTTCGGCGCGTTCGAGCCCGACCCTCGCCCGGCCTACGACGGCCGTCGGGTCTACGCGCTGGATAGCGGGGCCGCGCTCGTCGCCGTGGACGCCGCGAGCGGCCGGGAGGCATGGCGCGCTACGCCGGGATTCAAGCCCGAGTTCTTAGCGGCCGACGGCCAGGTCGTCTATGCCTTCGGCGCGGACGCGGCCGTATCGCTTTCGGCGGAGGACGGCCGCGTCCTCACGAGGCAGGCCCTGCCGGCCAAGCCGGCCGGCTTCCCGTCGCGGGCCGGCGGCCTCGTCGCGTACGCAGGCGCCGACGGCCTCGTCTATGCGGACGGCCTACGAAGCGAAGTCGGCGCGCCCGACGCGCGGACGGCGGAGGCCGAGCGCCTGGCGCGCGCCCTGCGGTTCAGGTTGGACAAATATGTGAACGACCATACCGCGCCGCTCGTCTTCGATACCATCATGCCCTATGTCGAGATGGCGCCGCATACGGGGCGCTATGCCTTCAGCGTCTATCGCTACGTAGCGCCCGAGGATGCGGGGGACATGGCCGTCGAGATCTTCGGCCAGCTCGGCGCCGCGCTGGCGCCTGACGGCATCAGCGCCATCTTCGACGAGCGCGGCGAGGAGCTGCGCGGCAGCATCGACGAGTTCGGCTCGCACCCCTCGTACACCCACTGGTTCGATCCTGGTAAGCTGTATTACGTCGCCGTCGGCCGCCGCGACCCCGGCGGGGAGCCGCTCTTCCTGCGCATACGCCGGGCTAGGCCGTAGCGGGCCGTTTCGCCCTCAGCGTAGCGCCGTCAGGAGCTCAGGCTCCGCCTCGATGCGCTCGCTGTCATAGATCTGTCCCCCGCAAACCCCCACGGAGGCGTAGAGCGCCGCCCGGTGGAAATCCTCGTCGTAGTCGGCTAGCGCGTCCTCGGCGAAGGCTATCTTGTAGCCTCGGTCTGAGGCGTCGCGAGCCGTCGTATCCACGCATTGGCTCGTGGCCAGGCCCGCCATGAGGATCGCGTCGACGCCGGCCGCCCTGAGCCGCCCGTCGAGTTCGGTCCCGCAGAAGCCCGAGTAGCCGCGCTTATCGACGACCAGGTCATCCGCATCGGGCGCGCAGAAGGGCGCCGGCTCGGCCAGTGGCTCGGAGGCGAGGGGATAGGCGCCGGGGTAGCCGGCCGCCAGGGCCTTTCGATTGAAGTCGACGAAGAAGCGGTGCAGGTCGCTCCGATCCGGCCGCTCCGAGCAGAGCCGGAGGTAGGCGATCGGCCAGCCCTCCGCCCTGAACAGGGGGATGAGCCGAGCCAGGGCCGGCCTGACGGACTCTTCAACGCGCCTGCGTATATACGCGGTGGAGCCGGGCCAGCGGCGCTCGCTATAGGCTACGAAGGGCGCGTCGGGCTCGAGGTAGTAGCGCTGTAGGTCGACGACGAGGAGGGCGGGGCGGCCCGCCCTCCCGTCGGCTAGGTCGCTCAGATGATGGTCCCCGGCGGCAGGACGGCGTTCTTGGGTATGACGATGACGCCGTCCACGATGTAGTAGTTGCCGAACTCGCCGTCCTCGCGCGCCCGCTCGTCGATGCCGATGCGGCAGTTGGGGCCGAGCCGGGCGTTCTTATCGATGATGGCGCCCTTGACGATGCAGCCGGCGCCTATGCCGATGTTCGGCCGGCCCGCGGCTTCGTTCGCCCTCCTTTGGTCGTCGGTCTCGTAGTAGTCGGCGCCCATGCAGACCACGCCGTCTAAGCTGGCCCCGGTCTCGATGATGGTGCGGATGCCGACGATCGAATTGGAGATCGAGGCGTTGGTGATGATGCAGCCGTCGGCCGAGAGCGTCTTATTGAGGGTGCAGTAGTTGATCTTAGAGGGCGGTAGGTTGCGCCGGTGCGTATAGATGGGCATGTCCTCCTCGTAGAAGTTGAACGAGGGGGCGATGTCGCAGAGGTTCAGGTTGGCCTCGTAGAAGCTGCGTATGGTACCGATGTCCTCCCAATAGCCTTCGAAGGTGTAGGCGTTGACCTCTTGGGTCTTGAGTATGCTCGGGATAATTTCCTTACCGAAGTCGTTCTCGTCGCCCTCCAGGGCCTTCTCCATGAGCGCCGCGTCGAAGATGTAGATGCCCATGGAAGCCAGATAATCCTTGCCGCCCGAGCGGCGGTCCTTACGGAGCTCCTGGGGGATCTTATAGTCGCTTATGTCCTTCACGGGGCCCGGCTTCTCCATGAATTCGACGATGCGGCTCTTGGCGTCGATCTTCATGATGCCGAAGTCGCTCGCGTCCTCGCGGCTCACGGTGGTGCAGGCTATGGTCAGGGCGCAGCCCGATTCCTTATGTTTCTTCAGCATATCGGCCAGGTCCATGCGGTAGAGTTGGTCGCCAGAGACGATGAGGTAGTGGCTCGGCCTCTGGGGCCTAAAGTGCACCAGGTTCTTTCGAACCGCGTCGGCCGTGCCCTCGTACCAGCCGGAATGGGTCAGGGTCTGCTCCGCCGCCAAGAGCTCGACGAAGCCGTTGGAGAAGTTGTCGAAGATGTAGGTGCGCGCCACGTGCAGGTGGAGCGAGGCCGAGTTGAACTGGGTCAGGATATAGATCTGGTTGAAGCCGGAGTTGATGCAGTTCGATATGGGAATATCCACGATGCGGTAACGGCCGCCGAAGGGCACGGCCGGCTTGGCGCGATAGATCGGAAGAGCACACGTCTGAACTCCAGTCACCGAATACGAT
>CALKWG010000109.1 GCA_938004315.1 uncultured Spirochaetaceae bacterium | reverse complement strand
ATCGTATTCGGTGACTGGAGTTCAGACGTGTGCTCTTCCGATCTGGGAGATGCTGTATCCGGGGATGGCCTGAACCTCGCCGCGTATGATGGCCTCCGCGCCGGGGCGATGGGGCAGCCAGTCGGCGGCCTCCATGCGCAGCCCCTCCTCGCGAAGCGCCGCCTTGAATTCGATGTCGATAAGGTCATCCGGCGTCCTTGAAATCCTGAGCTTAAGGAGGTCGCCTGGCGTCTCGAGCGGCGTATCGGCGAGCGCGACGTAGACCGCGGCGCTGCGCTGGAACACCGGGCTCGCTATGACGAGGTCGTGCCCGCGGTCGATGGCGATCAGCGCGTCGGCCGCGCCGATCGCGAAATCGGCGCGCCCCTCTGCCAGCTCGACCATGGCCGAGGCGATCTTGAGCCCATCGTCCCCGGCGCTCAAGGCCGGGATCAGCTCGACCTCCAGTCCCTCCTCCCGGTAGTAGCCCAGCCAATCGGCCGCGTAGTAGCCGGCGAACTGATACTGGTGATCTCAGCGTAGCTGGAGCCGTACCTTCGTCAAGGCCGCGTCCGCCGCCTGGCTCGGCTCGGCGGCTATGCGGGAAAAGCCCGCCTGAAAGGCGAGCGTCATGGTTAGGGCGAAGACGAAACGGCGCCGCGCGGCCATGCGGGCGCGCGGACGGAGCCGCAGAGCGGGTACCATAGGTTTAGACTAAGACTTTCCGCCCGGCGGCGCAAGCGAGCCCGCCGCCAAGCGCATAAGGGTGGTTGCAAAAGCGCCCAAGTCCCCGTAGGCTAGAGGCGATGGCCTACCGCGAGGAATTCGACGACCGACACGAGCCTCCCCACACCCGCCCGAGCGCCGAGCTCAAGGAGGGCGAACGCCGCCTGGTCGCCGTGCTCTTTTCGGACATGAAGGGCTTCACGAGCCTGTCCGAACGCGCCGACCCCGAGGAGGTCGACGCGCTCATGAACCAGGTCTTCGGCCGCTTCGAGCTAATCGTGCGCAAGCACGGCGGCTCGGTGGAGAAGTACATAGGCGACGCGATGGTCGCCGTCTTCGGCTACCCGGAGCTGCACGAGGACGACGCGGCGCGGGCCATCGACTCGGCCTTGGAGTTCAACGCCTTGATCAGGCGCGGCTGGGCAGGCCTCCCGCCGGGCCTCTCGTTCCGTAGCGGCGTGCACGCCGGGCTCGTGACCACCGGCCGCCGCGGCGACTACGACGTGGTCACCGGCCACACCATGGCCATAGCCGCGCGCCTGCAGTCCGCCGCCCAGGCCGGCGGCGTCCTCGTTTCCCATGCCGTGCGCGAGGCCTGCGAGCGCCAGTTCGACTTCTCGGCGCCGCAGGAGCTCTCCGTCAAGGGCAAGGACGAAGCCGTCCTGGCGTACCAGGCCCTGGCCCGGCGCAAGGCCTTGTTCCAGTACGCCACGCCCTTCGTCGACCGTAGGGAGCCCCTGGAGTTCCTCACCGGAGAATACCTCAAGCACATGCGCGGCCGGCCGCGCGGCGTCTACGTCGTCGGCGACGGCGGCATCGGCAAGACCCGCCTGGTCGCCGAGTTCTGGTCGCGGCTCCGCGCCTTCCCCGAGTTCAACGCCGGCTTCGTGGCCGTCAACCCCTCGTCCTTCGGGAGCGCCGAGTACGCCTCGCTCATGCACGCCGCGACCGACTTCATGGACCTGCCCTCCGACGCAGGCTACGACGATTTCCTCACAGCGGCCGAAGGGCTCGGGCTTACGGAGCAGTACCTGGCCGACGCCTACGGCCTATGGAAGCCCGAAGCCCGGCCGGCCGCCGAGAGCCGTTTCGTCGCCGCCCTCTCTGCGCTCTTCGACGGCATCTTCTCCTCGGGCGGCGGGCTCTATCCGGACCTCGTCGTCGTGGACAACGCCCGCCTCATGGACGAGAAGAGCCTGGAGTTCTTCCGCGGCTACCTGGCCAGCGCCGAGCACAAACCCTTCGTGGTGCTCTGCGACCGGGCGCCCGACCCGCGGGCCTCGCGCGTCTTCGGCGCGGACGAGCGCCTCGTACTCGAACCGCTATCCGACGCCGACGCCGCGGAGCTGGCCCGCTCGCTAGTAGCCCTGGACGGGGCCGCCTTGGACGACGAGGCCCTCGCCCTCATCGTGGAGCGATCGCAGGGCTACCCCCTGTTCATAGAGGAATACGTCAAGCTCGCGCGCACGAGCCGCGACCCCTCGGCCGTCCCCGACAGCGTGCAGACCACGATCCTGGCGGCGCTCGACCGCCTTGAGGCCGAGGAACGCTCGCTGGCGCAGAAGCTCTCCGTGTTCAGGGTTCCCTTCCCGGCGGCCTTCGCCCAGGCCGTGCACGATCGCACGCGCGGCGGCGACGGGGTCGGGGAGGATAGCGAAGGCGACGACGGGCGGGCGGGCGCATCCGTCGCCCTATTACGGCGCCTGGCCTCGGAGCGCATCCTCGTGCCGGCGGGCGACGGGCTCTGGGCCTTCAAGCACGCCATCGTACGGGACGCCATCTACGCCTCGCTCCTCCATCATAACCGTCGCGTGCTCCACGGCGTGGCCGCCGAGCTCATACGGCCGCAGGGCCGGCCGGCCGACGTGTTCTACCACCTCTGCGCGGCGGAGGACTGGGCCGCGGCGCGGAGCTTCCTCGTCAAGGAACGCCCGCCCCTGCCGCTCGAAAGCGCCGCCCTCGTCCAGACCCTCATCGAACACTGCCCCGAGGAGAGGAGCGCCGAGCTCATCGAGCTCCACTTCATCAAGTACGCCACGCACTTCAACAACCACCACTACGAGGGCCTGAGGGAGATCATCCAGGACATGTACGCCCTGGCCCTGAAGGCCCGGAACCGCTTCTACCTGGCCCGCTGCTACCACCTGTTCCTGACGAGCTACTACATGAGCCTCGATTACCGCACCGCCGTGATCTACGGGCGCAAGGCCCTGGACTCCTACGCCGGCGGCGCCCGCGACGCGGGGGGGCTGGGGGACGCGTATCGACTGACCAACGCGCGGGGAGCGGCCAACGCGCGCTATTTCCTAGCGCTTTCGTACCTGGGGCTCTGCGAGTTCGAGGCCGCGCGCGAGGTCTTGGCAGGCATCGATCGCGGCCACGAACCGGGGGCCATGTCCTACGCCGAGGGCATGGCCGTCTATGCCCGGATGGCCGGCGAGCACGCCGAGGCCGCGCGCGCCAACGTCATCCTCATGGAGCGAGCCAGGCCGCGCGGCGAAGAGGACGAGG
>CALKWG010000108.1 GCA_938004315.1 uncultured Spirochaetaceae bacterium | reverse complement strand
ACCACCGAGATCTACACTCTTTCCCTACACGACGCTCTTCCGATCTCCTCGCGGAGCGCGCCGTGGTGGTAGGCGCCCTTCTTCTTCGTCTCTTCGTTCAAACCGCGAGCCTCCGCTTTCGCGCGCAGTCTAAACGCCAGGCGAGGCCCGGGTCAAAGGGCGTCGGTCCAGGGGCCGCGGCGCGACGGCACGGCGAGGGGGCGCTACGGTCTCTCATACGAGGCCTCCTTGATCGACGAGCATACCGAACAAGCCCATCCGCCCGACCCGGCCCCGTATCTGAACCCGGCCGAGCTCCTTCCAAGCCCGGGGCCGGGCGGCTTCCCCGGCGGTCCGGTCGGAGAGTATGAGGTCCATGCCGTACTCCTTCCCCAGGGCTTCCAGGCGCGAGGCGGCGTTGACCGCGTCGCCGATGACCGTGTACTCCTGGCGTCGCTTCGAGCCGACCACGCCGGCCATGACTTGACCGGTATGGAGGCCGGCCCGGAATCGCAGGGGCCTATATCCCTTGGCGGCCAGGCGCGCGTTCAAGCCGGACATCCGCGGCCCCAGGGCCTCGACCGCCCGTATGGCTCTTTCGGCATGGTCGGGTAGGTCCCCGGGGGCGCCGAAGACGGCCAGGACCCCGTCGCCGATGAACTTGTTCACCAGGCCTCCCTCCGCCTCGACGCAGGAGGAGACGGCCTCGAAATACAGGTTGAGGAGGGCCACCACGTTGCGGGGCGGCAAGGCCTCCGAGATGGAGGTGAAGCCGGCCAGGTCGAAGAAGGCCACGGTGGCCCGGCGCAGCTCTCCGGCCTCCGCCTTGTCGTCGGCGAGGAGCCGGTCCCGTACCCTCGGGTCCACGACCCTGCCGAAGACGCCGCGTTCTCGCTCCCGCTCAGCCAGGCCCCCGGCCATATCGTTGAAGGCGCCGCCCAAGGCGCCTATCCTATCGGCGGAGCGGACCGCCACCCGCGCGCTCAGGTCCCCGGCTCCGATGCGCTCGGCGGCCTCGGTCAATTCATGTATGGGTCTCTCTATCGAGAGGCTCTTGAGCCAGGTGATGAGCGCCAGGAGCGCGCCGATGACGAGCAGGGCGGGCGCCAGGGTCGGCATGAGGTCCCGGCCGAAGCGGTTGTCGCCTCCGTCGTTCAGGATCGCGACGGAGCTCAAAAGGATCAAGCCGGGAAGCGCGAAGGCCGCCCCGGCGAGGATGAAGAGCCTGGCGCCGACGGAGAGCGAGAAGCGCGAGCCCGCCCCGAGCGCCGCGTTGTCCTTAAAGACCCGGGGCGCGATGAAGCGCCGGACGACGGCTTCGACGCCGTAGTACGTGATGATGAAGGCGAAGCCGAAGAGCGCGAAGGAATGGGCCGCGTATTGCATGAAGAACCGGGCGTCCATGGGGACGCCGAGCGCCCAACCCCCGATGACGACGACGGGGACGGCCAGGAGCCAGCCCGCCCCGGTCAGGGCGGCCGCCACGGTCGGCAGGTCCAATAGCCGTCGGCCTATCGCCGGCGCTACGCCGTCCTTATGGCGATCCTCCCGGAACGCGGACGGTAAGGGACGCGTGTACCAGGCGAGCGCGAAGAGGGTAACGAGGAAGGGGAAGACCGTGTTCATGAAACGCGCCGCCGCGCGGGACGAGATCCCGTCGATCGCGGCGAGCACCTCGTCCTCCATCATGATCCTGGCTAGCGGGTCGATGGACAGGACGCCCAGGCCGTTCACGGCCAGGATAATGAGCGGGATGGCCGCGAGGCCGAGCCGGATCGAGCCGGCCGGCCGGGGCGAAACCCGCGATCGGGAGCCCTCGCCCGCCGCGGCCAGCCGGACCTGCGGCCCGACACCATCCGCTTCTCTCATGCTCGACCTCCTGAATGTTGACGCTGCCAACACGACTTCAGTATAATGTTAGACGTGCCAACAATCAAGACCGTTAGGCACGAAGGAGTTCTTCATGGCTGAAAGAAGCATGAGCAAGGCGGGCCTCGCGGCCGCCTTCGTCCTGGCCGGCCTCAGTATGGCGGCCTGCGCCGGCGAGCCCGAGGCTCGCCCCGCGCCTAAGGCGGGCGCCTCGTCGGGGCCCCGCATCGAGCTGCGCCTGGAGCCCGGCCCCCATTACGCCAAGGATATGCGCGTCCTTTGGGTCTCGTACACCGTGTGGCCGCAGGCGGCGGCCTGGCTCGAGACTGCCGACGGCCGCTTTGTCGACACGCTCTACGTGACCGAGCTCGCCGTCACCGGCACGTATCGGGCCGCGCCCAAGGCGGGCCGCCCCGAGTCCCTGCCGGTCTGGACCGCCCGTAAGAGCGGCTCGGCCGAGGCCGTCTCGTCGCCCACGACCGTCGGCGCGACGGTATCGTACGCCGCCGGCCTGGCCGCCTCGCTCCCGCCGGGGCGCTACGTCGTCATGCTGGAGACGAACCGCTCCTATGACTGGAACGCGGCCTATACCAAGAAGGACGCCGGCGTGAACGGCCAGCCTTCGCTGGTCTACCGCGCCGAGCTGGAGCTCGGCGCCGGCCCGAGCGAGGCTCGCTTCGTCCCGATCGGCACCGGCTCGGTAGACGGCTCGGACGGCGATATCCGCCCGGGCCTAGGCGGTATCGACACGGCGCTCGAGCTCTTTTCGAGCTTGACCGTGCGCTACCTGAACGAGTAGGCCATTATTCCCCGGCCGCGGGCATGGCTGTCCGCGGCCATGACCCAGTCCCCTGCCGGCGGCGGTACTTGTCCGCTTTACAGCCGGCCTCGTCGATCGTATACTTATCGCAACATCGCGCGTCGCCGCGATAAAGAACCGGGGTTAATACGCGCGCCGCGTCCGGGCGCGCATCATGAGGAGCGCGGGGGCCATAGCTCGCCGCCGCGTCAAAACCCCATCGGTTAAGCTCCCGTTGCTATGCCGGGCGGATCAGGCCCGGATACCAAACTGTAGCCGCCCCCGGGCTTTCGCGCCTCCCGCGGCCAGGAGTTTACCGTGAACCCAGCCCTCGCGACCTTAAGCGACAGAACCCTTACCTACCAGCAGAAGGTGGCCGGCCTCGCCCGCGTGGCGGAGAACGAGCTGTCCGTCCTCGCTATCGACCCGGCCTGCCAGGCCCTGCGCGACGCCGGCGTCGTCTGCGACCTCTTCGAAGGCGCCGCGCCCTACCGGCCGCGTTACGTCGCGCCGGATTACGAGCTCTTCATGCGCCAAGGCTCGGCCTTCCTGGGCCTTCCGCCCCCGCGCGACATCTGGGAGGCCACGGCCGCCCTCCTTGTGCTCTACCGCCACGTGCCGAGCATCACCACCTTCCCCGTGTACCTAGGCGACCTTGACGCCCTGCTCGAGCCCTTCGTAGAGGACGAGGCGGAGGCGCGCAAGGCCATCGGCCTTTTCCTCATGCAGATCGATAGGACCATTAACGACTCCTTCTGCCACGCCGACATCGGGCCGCGGGAGACCCGCGCGGGCCGCCTCATCCTGGAGCTGTCGCGCGAGCAGAAGAACGCGGTGCCCAACCTCACGCTCAAGTACGACCCCGAGCTCACGCCCGAGCCCTTCGCCGAGCTGGCCGCGGCCGTCGCCCTGGAGGTGGCCAAGCCCAGCTTCGCCGACCACCGCCGCTTTAGCGCCGACTTCAAGGCTATGGGCCTGGACGACTACGCCATCGTCTCCTGCTACAACGGCCTACCCAAGGGCGGCGGCTCGGCCACCCTCGTGCGCCTCAACCTAGCGCGCCTGGCCCCGCGGGCTAAGGATAGCGAAGAGCTCCTCGCCCGCGTCCTACCGGAGGCGGTAGGGCTGCAGCTGGCCTATATGGACGAGCGGGTGCGCTTCCTCATGGACGAGTCGGGCTTCTTCGAGTCGAGCTTCCTCGTGAAGGAGGGGCTCCTCAGGCGCGGGCGCGTCACCGGCATGTTCGGGCTCGTAGGCCTGGCCGAGCTCGTGAACGCGCACGCGGGCGGCGCCCGCTTCGGCCATGACGGCGCGGCCGAGGCCCTGGGGCTCCGCGTCATTAAGGCGATAGACGAGCTCGTGAAGGGCCACCGTTGCCCACATCTAGCCATGAACGAAGGGCGCTACATCCTGCACGCCCAGGTGGGCATCGATTCGGACCGGGGCGTCAGCCCCGGTTGCCGCATACCCATAGGCCAGGAACCCGAGCTCAGCGAGCACATCCTGCGCTCCGCGCCCTACCACGCGTTCTTCCCCAGCGGCATCGGCGACGTCTTCGCCTTCGAGCCCACCGCCAAGGCCAACCCGCGCCAGCTCTTGGACGTGGCGCGCGGCGCCTTGGCCTCCGGCTGCCGCTACTTCTCCGGCTACGCGGCCGACGCCGACGTGGTGCGCATCACCGGCTACCTGGTGAAGCGCTCGGAGATCGAGCGCCTGAACCGCGGCGAGGCTAGCCTGCAGGACACCACGGCCCTGGGCCGCAACGCCGTGAATAACCTGGGCGTCCTCGAGCGCCGCATCCGGCCGTGAGCCCGCACGAGCTCGCCGGCCGGTCGCCGGGAGACGCTGCTCGCGCCGGGGGCGGCGCTGGGGAAGCTCTCGCCGACTGGCCGCCGGGAGACCCGGCCGCCCAGCCGACCGCGGCGGACGGCGCCCCGCGCGGGCGCGTGGCCAAGATCCTCCGCTCCAGCGCCGTCGACGGCCCGGGCAACCGGGCCGTCGTGTTCCTACAGGGCTGCTCGTTTAACTGCGCCTACTGCCATAACCCCGAGACTAGGCCGCCGGTCGTCTCGACCAAGGAGCGGCGGCCGGACGGCTCGCCGGCCTATCCGCGGCTCATGACGGCCGCCGAGGTCCTGGCGGCGCTGGCCCCCGCCAAGCCCTTCATACGCGGCATAACGCTGTCCGGCGGGGAGTGCGGCGAGCAGCCGGAGTTCTTAAGCTCGCTCGTGACGGCGGCCCTGGCGGCCGGGCTCCCGGCCATGGTCGATACCAACGGCTCCGCGGACTACGCCGCGCTCCCGGAGCTGGTCGGGGCGGCCGAGGGCTTCATGCTCGACCTCAAGGCCTGGGACCCCGTCGAGCACCGCGCCTTGACCGGGGCCGAGATCGCGCCGGTCAAGGCCAACCTGCGCTTCCTAGCCGGGGCAGGCAAGCTCTACGAGCTACGCACCGTCGTCGCCCCCGGCCTCTTCGACGCCGAAGAGACCGTGCGCATGGCGGCGCGCGAGCTCGCCGACTTAGGCGCGGCGGGCGTCCGCTACAAGCTCATACGCTTTAGGCCCCACGGCGTCCGCGCGCGATTCAAGGGCGTCCCCACGCCCGGCGACGAGGAGATGGAAGCCCTGGCGGCCGCGGCAC
>CALKWG010000107.1 GCA_938004315.1 uncultured Spirochaetaceae bacterium | reverse complement strand
GAGCTCGTCCTCCTGGCCACCGGCAGGCGGCCCTCGGTAGCCGGCCTCGGGCTTGAGGCCGCGGGCGTCGAGCATAGCCCCAAGGGCGTGCGCGTCGACGATCTCTGCCGGACGAGCGTACCGGGCGTCTGGGCCATAGGCGACGTCACCGGCCGCTCCCTCCTGGCCCACTCGGCGAGCGCCATGGGCCGGGCCGTCGCAGAGGCCATGGCGGGCCGACCGGCCTCCATCCCCTGGCAGGCCCTGCCCTGGGTGCTCTACGGCGAGCCTGAGGCCGCCGGCGTCGGCAAGACCGAGGACGAGCTTAAAGCCGCCGGCGTCGACTACGCTAAGGTCTCCCTGCCCGCCCGCGCCAACGGACGCTTCCTGGCCGAATACGGCATGTCGGCGCACGGCCTGTGTAAGCTCCTGGCCGACAAGACTTCGGGCCGTCTCTTAGGCGCGACCGTGGTCGGCCCCTACGCCGGCGAGATCGTCTGGGGCCTGCAGGCCGCCATGGCTCGCGACGCGACCGCCGCCGAGCTCGAACAGGCCGTCTTCCCCCACCCGACCTTCAGCGAGATCGTGCACGACGCCTTAGGCGGCCTCGGCCTCTAGCTCAGCTGCCGCTTGCGCGCCGACGGCGCTCGTCATATGCTTGTTCCTGGGCGCCGCGGCTGCCGGGCCGCCGCGGGAAAGAAGGCTTCATGATGGAACGTCGCTTAGGGGCCGCGCTCTGCTTTGCCGCCATAGCCTTCGCCGCATGCGGGCGAGGCGAAACCCTCGTCGGCGTCGTCGCGGGGCTCTCGGGCATTCAGTCCGAGCTGGGCGTGGCGGGACGCAACGGCGCGATACTGCGCGTCGAGGAGGCGAACGCCGCGGGCGGCCGCTTCCGCATCGTGGCGATGGACGACCGAAACGACCCGGCCACCGTTCCCGGGATACTCGCCGAGCTTGAAGCCCAAGGCGTCGCGGCGGTCATCGGGCCCTTTACGAGTTCCCTGACCGCCGCCGCGCTAGAGAAGCCCGGCAAGCTCCTTTTAATCTCGCCGACGGCGAGCGCCAAACGCTTCCATGGCCATGATGACGCCCTTTTTAGGACCATGGCGAGCGCCGATCTGGCCGCCGCTAAATTGGCCGAAACCGCGCGGGAACTGTTCGGGAGCAGGGGCGTAGTCGCTATCTGGGACGAGCGTAACCGCATCTATGCGAAGGATTACCTCGCGGCCTTCTCGGCCGCCTGGCGATCCGGCGCGGTTTGGTCCGAACTATCTTCGCCCGAACTAGCGTCGATCGCCGAGGCCGAGCTGGTCTCGTGGGGCTTCTCGAGCGAGGAAGCATGCCTAAGCGGCGCGTCGGCCGTAGCCTCGGGCGCTGGCAGGCGCGACGCGCTCCTCATCGCGAACGGAGCCGACGCCGCGACCATGATCCGCCGTCTCCGACGGGACGGCTTTGCCGGACGCATCATGGTCGCCGGTTGGGCGGTTACCTCGGACCTCGCCGGGCAGGGGACCGGTATCCTCAACGGCATCGTCTTCAGCCAGCAATACGATCTGGCGCAGCGTAACGCGCCGCTCGACGCCTTCAAGGAGCGATACCGGATCCGCTTCGGCGAGGAGCCGTCGTTCGGCGCCGTGTTCGGCTACGAGGCGACGGACGCGCTCCTACGGGCCTACGCCGCCGGCCGCGCCCGGGACGCCGAGGGCCTCAAACGCGCCCTCCTAAGCTTGCCCCCCTTCGAGGGCCTACAGGGGCCCTTTGCGTTCGACGAGTTCGGCGACCCGCTCCGCGACGCCTTCGTCTTCGAGTTCAAGGACGGCTCGACGGTCAGGCTCCGATGAGCGCCCGGCAGCGCCCGATACGAAGCGCCTTCCTCGGCTTCATCCTCGTCGTAACCGTCATCCCAGCGGCGTTGTTCATCCTCTTCGAAGAGGCACTCTTCCAGCCTATCGTCAGGCGCGACCTGGCCCTGCGGGCCGATATCACGGCGCGGGCCGTAAGCGACGGAGTCGGGCTCTTCATCGACGGCATACTGCAGTCCGGATCCTACGTCGGCGAGGTCGTCGCGGCCTCCTTCGAGGCCGCGGGCCTTGACGGCCCACGAAAAAGCCGCCTAGCGGAGGAAGCCGCCCTGGCGGCCATCGATCGATACGCCTTCATCCGCTCGATCACCGCGCTCGACGGCGAAGGCATGGTCGTGCTCGCGCAGCCACGCGGCGAAGGCCTGATCGGAGCCTACCTAGGCGACGCGCCGGGCCTGGCCGAGCTGCATAGCTTGGGCATGTCGAGCGGCTACGTCTCGCCCGTCGACGGCCGGGCCGCGGTGGCCATACTCTCGACGGCTAGGGGCTACGCCTTCATTATCGAGGCTAGCCTGGAGTCCCTCGAGATCAACCGGATACGCGTGAATAGCGTCGTCGACTTCGACCTGCGGATCATGGACGCGCGCGGGGTCGTCGTCGTCGGGCCCGAGCGCGAGGTGGCGACCCGCGTGAACTACGGCAATCTCGTACGCGGCTTCGAGGGCCGATCGCTCCGCCGCTTCGCGATCGACGGCCGCGAGGAGCTCGGGCTATCCCGCGAAGTAGAGGGCATAGGATGGTCGGTCCTCGTCTCATGGGACCGGGCCCGCTTCCTCGCGGCGATGGACCTGATACGGGCCCTCAGCATCGGATTGACGGGCCTGCTCATCGTCGCGGCCACGGCCGTGGCGATTCGAGGCTCGGACTCGTTCGCGCGGCCGCTGACCGGGCTCGCCGCCTTCGCCGCGTCCTACGCCTCGAACGACGGCGGCCGGATCGCGCCGAGCGCGGCGTTTCCCGTACCGGAGGGAGGCGTGGCGGAATTCGCCGCGCTCCGCGAGAGCCTCGAGCTCATGAGGACGCGGATCGAGGATAGGGAAGCCGGGCTTAGGGCCGCCCTCGCCCAGCGCGATACGCTCCTTAAGGAGGTCCACCATCGGGTGAAGAATCACCTGCAGATCGTGTCGAGCATGCTCGGCCTGCAGCAGGGCGGGCTCGAGGATCCCGGCGCGATCGCGGCCCTGGAAGAGAGCCGGCGCAGGGTTCAGGCGCTCGCCCTCATACACGAGACGCTCTACCAAACCGAGGACGTCGGCTACGTCGATTTCGGCAGCTACCTAGCGCACTTGGTCCCGGAGATACTCTCGGCCTATCCTTCATGCGCCGATGTACGTCTGGACCTGGCGCTTCCGGACGACCGGCTGCTCATGCCGATCGACCAGGCCATACCGTCGGGCTTGATCATGGGCGAGCTGGTGTCGAACGCCGCCAAGCACGCGTTCCGCGCCGGGAAGCCCGGCCGCCTCAGGGTCGCGGCGGCGCGCGAGGGAGAGCTCGTCTACTTCGAAATCGAGGACGACGGCCCGGGCTTCGATAGGAAGGAGGCCTGCGGGGGGACGAGCCTGGGCATCGTCCTCGTCGACGCGCTCGCCGCCCAGCTCAAGGCCGAGCTCGGCTGCCGCGCCGGAAACGGCTGCGCATGGCGGGTCTCCTTCCGTTCCGCCCCGAATTTATAAGCTTGCGCGACTGATATATCAGTGATATCTTACCTCCAATGGACGAAGATCAAGCGGGGGCGCCCCTGTCTGGCGAAGTGTATAGGCTGCTCAAGGAACGCCTGGACCGCGGCGAGCTCCGCGCCGGGAGCTTCCTGGACTTGAGCGCCCTCGCCCGGGAGCTCGGCATGAGCAAGATGCCCCTGCGCGACGCGGTCATGCGCCTCGAGTCCGAGGGCTTCGTGAGCGTCTATCCGCGGCGCGGGGTCATGGTGCGCGAGCTAAGCCTCCGCGATATACGCGAGCTCTACGAGGTGATCGGCGCCCTAGAGGCGCAGGCCGCCCTGCTCTCCCGCGGGCGCTTAGGCCGGGCCGAATGCGGGCGCATGGCCGCGCTCGATACGGCGATGCGCGCCGCGCTCAAGGACGACGACTTCGACGCCTACTACCGGGCCAACCTGGCCTTCCATAACGTGTACATAGAGCTAGCCGACAATCGGGAGCTTTCGGCCGCCCTGAAGATCCGCAAGGAGCGCCTCTACGATTTTCCGCGGCGCTCCGGCTACGTGCGGGAATGGGAGCTGTCGTCGGTGAAGGAGCATAAGAAGATCGTCGAGCTGTTCAAGGCCGGGGACTTCGTCG
>CALKWG010000106.1 GCA_938004315.1 uncultured Spirochaetaceae bacterium | reverse complement strand
AGGAACATGGTGACCTTGGCTTCTTTGAGGTCCTTTAAGATGGCGCTCGTGACCATGCGCTGGCCGAAGACCAGCTCGGCGCCCACGGAGATGGCCTCTATGAAGACGGCCAGCATGGTGTAGGAGTGGTGGATGGGGAGGAGGGCGTAGAAGACGTCTGTCGGGTAGATAGCCAGGTTGGCCTGAGCCAAGAAACAATCCGAGACGAAATTGGCGTGGGTGAGCATGACGCCCTTGGGCACGCCGGTGGTGCCGCTCGTAAACAGAATGGCCGCCAGGTCGTCCTCGCGGGCGGGGTCTATGGCCGCGGGGGCCTTGTCGCCGGCGGACTTTTCGACGGCGGCCGCTTCGGCGCTCAGCTCGTAGGCGTAGCCTGGCTTGGCCTTGGCCAGGGACCAGCGGGCTTTAAGTCCCAGGCGGGCCGGGTCGCAGGCGTCGAATTTCTCCTCGTCAACGAAGACGGCCTTGGCGTCCGAGGCGCGGATGATGTTGTCGATCTCCGCCTGGGAGAGCTGGTAATCGATGGGGACCACGGTAGCGCCGGCGGCCATGACGGCCAGGTAGGCCACGGCCCACTCGGGCGAATTCTTGCCGGTTACGGCGATCATGTCGCCGCGCTTGTAGCCCTGGGCGGCCAGGTAGCCGGCCAGCTTCTCGATGGCGGCCAGGGCCTCCTTGTACGTCAGCGTAACGCGATCGGGCGCATAGACCGTGAAGCAGGGACGGTCCGGATGGCGGGCCGCGGTGATGCGGAAGAGCTCCGGGAGCGTGGGCCACTCCCCGCTAAAGTACCTTCCTTTGTAGTCGGCCAAGAAGGCCCATGGCGTTGCCTGTTCCATCGTTTCTTCCTCCGAGTTATGATATGCGGCGCGCGGAGCGTCCCGGGTTTTAGACACCGGAGGGGCTAGCGGGTTGCGCTCTGTAACGGCCCCGCCGCGCGGCATGTTAAGGTATCGAACTTGAGACGCAAGGGGAATCGCATGACCTATCGTATCAGGCCGAGGGGCGCCCGGCTCGCCCTAGCCGCGCTCCTGCCGGCCATTATCTACCTAAGCTCCTGCTCCTCGGACGCGAGCCTCGTCCTGCGCGCCGACGCCTCGGCTACCGTAGGCATAGG
>CALKWG010000105.1 GCA_938004315.1 uncultured Spirochaetaceae bacterium | reverse complement strand
TTCTGGCCGGCTCCGCGCGTGACCACCCAGCCGCCCACGGCCGAGTACTCGAAGCTCTGGGGTAGGTGGCCGGCGGTATAGGCCGCGGACGCGCCGAAGCGGGCCGGGGCGTCGCGCAGGGCGGCTTCCAGGTCCGGCCCGCTCATGCCCGCCTCGACTGTTATCGTCTGATTACGTTCGTCGAAGGCTAGGACGCGCTTGAGGTGCGGGCGCATATCGATCGTCACGCCTCCCTTGGTTGCCTCCACGCCGCGCGACACCGAGGAGCCGCCGCCGTAGATATTCACGGGTATGCGCTCCCGATCGCAGTAGTCCACGATCGCGCGGAGGTCGGCGCGGTCCTTGGGCCAGAGCACTAAATCAGGTATGTTCTCTATGACGCCGAGCCTCAAGCGCATGAGGTCGGCCATGGTCTTGCCGTAGGCGACGCGCAGGCGGTTATAGGTATCGGCATGGGCGTTCCCCTCGCCTACGATCGCGCTTAGCGCCGCCGCATGGGCCGGATCGAGCCGGCTCGGGGCGCCCTCGGGCACCTCCTCGAGCCCCATGGCCTTGCGCTCCTTGAACCAGCCGTCGTCGAGCTTGAAGGTCTCCTTCATGAGGGCGTAGAGCTTGCGGTTCGGGTGCTTGAACTCGCGCGGGTCGCCCCATTTTAAGATGCTCCTAAAGCTCTTAGGCGGCGGGACGCCTTCGAACCACTCGGGGTAGAAACTCTTTTCCTTAGCCATGGAGGCCTCCGTTCATAGGTATTCGCCGAGGCGCCGGGCGCGAACCTGAACGGTCAGCCGCCGCGTGTTCCCCCGGCTCGCGCGGCCGTGGCGGCCGCGCTTCATTCTGGTTTCTGCGGATAACCCGTGATATCGCGTATCGCCTCGTAGAGCGGCGCCAGGGCCGCGTACATCTTCATATAGACTCGCTTATACAGCTCGTCGTAGAGCGCGCCCCGCTCCGGGTCGGGCTCGAAGACGCGGCCGGCGCCGCCGGCCCTGGCGTTCATGGCGGCCGCGGCGGAGCCCACGCCGGGGTACCAGCCGAGCGCCGCCGCGGCGCAGACGGCGGCCCCGAGGCCGCTGGCCTCCGGCGTAGCGCCGCGGGCCAAGGGCAGGCCGAAGACGTCCGCCGAGATCTGGCAGATCTGGTCGCTCCGGCTCGCCCCGCCGGATACGATCAGGAGCTCCGCGCGGACGCCCGTCGCGCGCTCGATGCGCGAAAGCCCCTCGCGGAGGCCGTAGGCCAGGCCCTCGATGATGGCGCGGTAGAGGTGGGCGCGCTCGTGGGCGTCGCCGAAGCCGATGACCGCCCCCTTAGCCGAGGGGGTCTTCAGGCCGGCGGTCCAATACGGCTGCATCACGAGGCCCCGGCATCCGGGCGGCGTCGCCTCGAGGAGCTCGTTCAGCGCCTCCTCGGGCGCGACGCCGCGTTCCAGGGCGGAGCGGACCTCCTCGTAGGCGAACTGGTTCTTAAACCAAGTAATCATCCAATAACCACGGAAAATTTCTATCTCGGGGTTGAAGGCGCCCGGGAGGACGGCGGGATAAGCTGGCATGAAGCGCAGCGCCTCGGCGTAGCGGGGGCTCATGGTCTGCACCGTGGCCGTGGTGCCGAACGAGAGGCTGGCCGCGCGGCCGTCCAGCGCGCCCATGCCCAGGGTCTCGCAGCCCTTGTCCGAGCCGGCGGCCGCGACCGGCAGCCCCTCGGGGAGCCCGGTCGCGGAGGCGGCCCTCCTCGTCACCGCGCCGAGGACGGCCCCGGACGGGACGAGCCGCGGGAGCTTATCCGGCTCAACGGGGAACATCTTGGCGTTGCGGTGGCCGGGCGCGGCCCAACGCTGACGCCGGTAATCGAAGGGTACGTGCCCGATCTGCGACGCGACCGAATCGGCGAACTCGCCCGTAAGCCTGGCGTTCAGGAAGCCGGAGACCTGGACGTAGGCGCGGGTCCGTTCCCAGGTCTCGGGCTCGTAGCGCCGTATCCAGTTGCACTTGCCGGCCTCCTGGGTCCGCGCCAGGGCCTCGTCCATGCCTATGGCCTTGAGGGCCAGGGCCATGGGCCAGGACGGCCGGTACGGCCGCGGCGCCTTCCTGGCGTCCAGCCACAGGATGGCCGGGCGCAGGGGGTCGGCGTTGCCGTCCAGGCAGACCATGGAGTCGCGTTGGGCCGTGACCGCGACGGCGCGCACGGCTTCGAAGGCCGCCCTCTCCTCGGCCTTGAGTCGGGAGCATGCCTCCGCTAACGCCCGCCACCAGAGCTCGGGATCCTGCTCGGCCCAAGCGGGCCGATCGCTGTAGTACGGCCTATACTCGACGCGCCGCGCCGCTAAGATACGGCCGAGCCCGTCGATGACCAGGGCGCGGAGGCTCTGCGTGCCGCAGTCGATAGCCAGGACCGCGCCGCCCCCGCTCAAGCGCCGCCCCCGGGGCCGGTGATCCCGAAGCCGCCGCCCCCCTCCGCGGTGAGGGCTTCGCTCGCGACGAGGTCGACGCCTAGTCCCATGAAGTCGGCCGCCAGGACCTGGCCTATCGCTACGGGGGCGCGCGCCTCGATGAGCTCCAGGGCGTCCATAGCCTCGAGCATGCGCGACAGGGGTATGTCGCCCGTCGTCCTGACCGGCAGGCGCGGCCGCGCGCCCCCCAGCGCCCGCACCGTGCTCGTGAGCGAGCGCATCGGCGCGACGGCCTCCTGCCTGGCGTAGGGTTCGCCCTTAGGGCAGGCGTTGCCGACTACCGTGAGCGAGCCGC
>CALKWG010000104.1 GCA_938004315.1 uncultured Spirochaetaceae bacterium | reverse complement strand
TCCGGCGACCCCCGCGATCTACACTCTTTCCCTACACGACGCTCTTCCGATCTACGTCGCCTTTATAGAGGCCTTGGCCTGCCCGGCCGGCTGCGTGGGCGGCCCCCTGACCGTGGAGAACCCCTACATAGCCCGGGCGCGCATCCGCGCGCGGGAGCGCCGTATACAAGGCCTCGAGCCGCGCCCCGAGCCGGTCGACGCCCGCGGCTTGGGCCTGGCCTGGCAGACGGGCTTGGAGGCCCGCCCCGCCCTGCGCCTGCACCCGGATATGCTCAAGGCCATGATCATGATGGAGGAGATGGAGCAGGTGCAGGCTTCGCTACCGGGCCTGGACTGCGGCTCCTGCGGGGCGCCGAGCTGCCGCGCCTTCGCCGAGGACGTGGCCCGCGGCCAGGCGCGCATCACCGACTGCATCTTCAAGCTGCGCGAGAACGTCAGGAAGCTGGCCGAGGAGCTCATCGACATGGAGCGCATCCAGCCGCCGGGGCTGGATCGGGACTAGGCTAGGCGGCTGCGTTTCGCTCGATGCGGCTCGGCGGCCAACGCCGCGTCCGCCGGGGCGCCGGCCGGCTTCTCCCGCATGAAGCTGTAGAGGAGCGAGTAGCCGGCCTTGATACGCCGGCCGAAGAGCTCGCGTATCTTTTTATCCATCTCCGCCAAGGTATCGAAGCCGTATACTTTCTCCCGCTCGCGGCCGTCCCCGGTACGCCAGGCTATGGTGAGCGCGTAGGCGGCGGTCAGGAGGGGCTGGCGGTCGTGGATCGTGTAGTATCGGATGGCGCCGTCGGCGCCGGGCTTATAGAAGGTTAAGATCATACAGTTCCAGTCTCGGCTTCCCGACGGGTTAGCTAAAGGGTGCATGGCTCCGATGCGGGTCGAATCCTAGCATAAAAAAGGCCGCCTATACGAGGCGGCCCGAAACGGCCCCGATCCGGGGCTAACGCCTTACAAAAGGCGTTCATACATAGAACGAGGGGATCCCCCGTTGAAAGATACAAGGCGCTCGCCCCGATACCTCGAGGCGCCGTCGTGACCGGCCGGGCCGGTCAAAACCTGTAAGGCGGAGTGTCCACGAAGGCCTCCTATTCGTATGACGAGAAGGTATGTAGCGGCGACGCCCGTCGCCCTACCTCATGCATACTCCTTGCTATAAAGATTAGTCCGCGGCCGTAAAAAAACAAGGGCAAACATGTAATTTTCATCGTCGTTTTGAATTTGACAAATTGGAGACGGGCGATTATATTCTATCACTGCTTATTTTCATTTGTACGAAAAGCCTTGAAAGGCTTTACGTTTCTTGCCTAACATCGCACTATTTTGCAACGGGGAGCGCCACCCTTGAATAAGAAGGATTTTCCACGCATCCATTTCTATGATCAGGATTTCGTGGATGTATACGATCGTAGCTGGGCGTGGATCGCCGACTATTGGGCCGCGGGGGGGCCCGATAGCGGCATGGGTAGCGCTAAGTTCTTCTATTATCCGCCGCAACGGCGCTTGGATCAGCTTGAATCCATCTTCTCATCCTTCTTCCTCGTCTACTCGAACCGTATCTACGCCGCGTCTAACGGCTTAGACGCCCTGTACGCCAAGCAAGAGGCCGATGGAGCCATACGATCCCTGTACGATATCGATACCGGCGCGCCGGTCCTGAGTCCCGACAACCCCGAAGGCATCTCGCTGCCGATCTTCTCCTGGGCCGAATACAACCTCTACCATAAGACCGCGAACAAGAAGCGGGTGAAAGAGGTCATGCCGGTCCTGCAGCGCTATTACGCCTGGATAGAGGCGCGCTTTAAGCGGCCGAACGGCCTCTTCGAAGTGCCGCTCGCGGCGACCGGCATGCCGAATTCCCCCCGAGAAGAAGCCGCCTATCTCGTCGACTTCAACGCGGCGATGGCGGTGAACGCCCTCTACATGTCGGCCATGGGCGATATCCTCAACGACAAGGATATCAGCTTCCAGTACAAGCGGAATTATTTCTCCTTGAAGACCCGCATCAACAATATGATGTGGAACCACGACGACGGCTTCTACTACGACGTCGACGCCTCCGAGCGGCAGCTGAAGGTGAAGACCATCGGCGCCTATTGGCCCCTCTTGGCCGAGATAGCCAACGAGGAGCGGGCGGAAGCCCTCTTGGCGCGCCTGACCGACCCCGGCTGCTTCGGCACCGACAACCCCTTCCCGACCCTGAGCGCCGACGCCGAGAAGTACGACAAGCGCGGCTACGGCTACCGCGGCGCGGTCCTGCCGCACTTCACCTATATGGTCATCAAGGGCTTGGAGAAGTACAACCAGTGGGAACTAGCGCGCGACTGCGCCATACGCCACCTCTACTTCATGCTCGACAGCGCCCACCCCAACGGCGACCGGCACCAGACGCTCTGGGAGGCCTACCAGCCCCAGAACGAGGGCAAGGCCGTCTGGCCGGACAAGGCCGACTGGCCGCGCCCCCAATACCTGGGCTTCGCGGGCCTGGCGACCGTGGCCCTCATGATCGAGAACATCATCGGATTGGCCGTATCGCTGCCGCGCAAGACCGTGGATTGGATCATACCCAACCTGGAGATCATGGGCATCGAGAACCTCAGCCTCAAGCGTAATATGGTCACCATCCTGTCCAACAAGAGCGGGCGCGGCTGGGAGATCCATATGGAGTCGGAGAAGCTGTACTACTTCACGATCAACGTGCTCGGCAAGAAGAAGAAGACCCTGCCTATACCGTCGGGCAAGTGCTCGATGCTCATCGACAAGATTTAGCCGCTGGCCGGGAAAGCCGGCGCGCCGGCCTGGCCGCCGCGGGCGGCCGGCGGGCGCGGCGCTCCCGCGGAGCTCCGCCGACCCGGCCAGCTTAGCCCTTGGCCGTGACCCTGAGCTCCCCCATCATCGCGAAGCCCGATACCTCCACCCAGCTCTCGGCGCCGCGGGTCTGCTGCTCGACCTCGCGGTCGACGCGGCTCTCGGCCATGAGGGCGAAGGCGCTCATGCGGA
>CALKWG010000103.1 GCA_938004315.1 uncultured Spirochaetaceae bacterium | reverse complement strand
CTCGAGCATCTTGCGGTCGACGTCGTCGGAGGCCACGTCGGCGAAATCCTTAGGATCCATCTCCTCGACGATGGCGCGGAAATCTTGGTTGGCGGCTACGAGCTTGTCGAGGATCTCCTGCTTCATCGAGGTAAGCGATTCGCGCATCGCTTCGGTGAACATCTTCTCCATGGGGACCCTCCTACTACCTTCATGCATCTGTATCCGAGCCCTTCTGGCGAGTAAACCGGCGGGCGCCTCACTATTCATACCCGCCCGCCGGCTGTCAAGTCCGCCGGAGGGCGAGCCGCCCGCGAGGTTGACACTGGCGCGGATGGCCCGTACTATTATAACGCTTCGGGCGCGCGCCGCAATGCGCCAGCCCGCAAATTCAAGCTGGAGGCATCGTGGCCAAAGAAGAAGCCATAGAGGTAGAGGGCGTCGTCCGTGAAGCCCTCCCTAACACCATGTTCCGCGTAGAGCTCAAGAACGGCGGACACCTGATACTCGCCCATCTGTCGGGCAAGATGCGCAAGCACTACATCCGCATCGTCCCCGGCGACACCGTCAAAGTGGCCCTCTCGCCCTACGACCTTTCCCGCGGCCGCATCATCTACCGCGAGCGCTGATCGGCGCCCTTCAGCAACACCCACGTAGCCCCGTTGCCTCCCTGGGTTCGGTCCGGATGGCCATGCCGTCCGGCCTCCGGCCGTCGCTCCAGCCAGCGGGCGACGAGGCGACCGAGCACCGCCTCTCCCTGCGAGTGCAGGCCCTTACCATGGACGATGAGGACCTTCGAGCAACGCCTCGCGAGGGCGTCATGGAAGAAGGCGGCCAAGGCGGCCTCGGCCTCGGCGCCGGTCATGCCGTGCAGATCCAGGGCCGCGTCCACGGGCATCGCGTCGATTTCCTTCCTGCTCAAGGGCCGCGCCCGTTCCGTCTCGTCGGCCTCGGCTATCGCGGGGTCGACGCCGTAGCGCTCCAGCCATAGCTCCTGCAGGCGGCGCGCCGGAGCCGCGCACCGAGCCCCGTCGCCCTCGCCTACGGGAGCGGATCCCGCGCCGCGCTTGCTGCTGGCGGCCTTCCCGCCCCCCGAGGCGCGGCCGTCCTTCCCGCCCGAGACACGCTCCCATTCCTCCATGATATCGCCGAAGTCCATACGGGTTCCTTCCAGGGGCCGCGGGACGCCGCGCCCCGCTAGCGCCCCGTCCCGCCGAAGACGACGTGATCCGCCCGTATCCAGGCGCTCCTATCGTCGTCGAACGAGGCTAATAACCATGCGCCGCCTCGGCGGGTTACGGTAAAGACGCTCCCCGGCGCGACGCTGAACGGCGTCGCGGCGCGCTCGTCGGGGGCCGAGCGGAGCGCGTCGGCCGCGACGACGCCTCGCGGCGCGGCGCGTTCATACCATGAAACGGCGGCGAGGGCAAGCGAGGCGATAGAGAGGGCGGCGGCTAGAACGGCGACGGCGCGACGCAGCCCGCCGCCGTGCGCTTTATCCGATCGGCGCCGCTCGGCCAAGGCGGCGGCAAGCGCCGCCGCCAGGGCTGCAGCCGCGGAGGCCAAAGGGTAGCCGGGCGGCGGCCAGCGCTCGGCCTTAGGGGGCGGGAGGCCGAAGGCCGCCGAGCCGAGCGCTATGAGCTCACGGCTTACCGGATGCGGCCAAAGGCCGCGCGACGCGCCGATCGCCTCGGCTAAACCGGCGAGCCCCTGGCCCTCGCCCATGAGGGCGGCCGCGCGCCGAAGCTCCGCCGGGACGGCTCTATCCGAAGCCAATGCCTCTAAGCGAGCGCCGACCTCGGGAGGGGGCGCCCAGCTTCGGCCCTCGGCCGGGCTTACGAGCATGGAGATCGACCGCGCTTCGGCGGCTACGACCCTGCCCGAGCGCATATCGAACCAATAGTACGGCTCCAAGG
>CALKWG010000102.1 GCA_938004315.1 uncultured Spirochaetaceae bacterium | reverse complement strand
CGGCGACCACCTATATCTACACTCTTTCCCTACACGACGCTCTTCCGATCTGCCGGCGCGGGCTTGGGTACGATCTACCGCTCCGCTCCGGTGTCGGAAGGCGCTGCGCTCGCGGCCTTAGGGCGGAGCGCCCGAAGCGAAGAGACGTTCTCGTGGAAGGGCCTTAGCCCCCGCATCCGCTCGCGCCGCCTCGCCGGGCGTTTCGTCATAAAAGAGGGCTCGTCGAGGCAGCCGACGCGCGACGAGCTTGAGGCCGCGGCGCTGCGCCGCCTGAATGCTGAAGGCTCGTCGTGGCTACCCTGGGACGAGGAGGCCCTGGCCGTCGTCGCGCGGGTACGCTACGCCCACCGCGCCGGAGCGCTGCGCCTGGCGAAGCCGGAGCTTTGGGCCGAGGCGACGCCGGGGCCCTTGCTCTCCGGGCCGGCCTCCCCGCTCCTACCCTATCTGGACGCGTCGGGAGGTCCGATCCTGGACGCCGCCGCGCTCAGGCTGGCCCTCGCGGATGCGCTGGACGACGAGAATCTCGGAGCCGGCCCCGGCTCATCCCGGCTCCTCGATAGGGACGCGCCGGCCTTCCTCGTGACGCCGGGCGGACGGCGCAGGCGCATAGCCTACCCCGAGGCCGGCGACGCCTCCCTCGCCCTGCGCATACAAGAAGCCTTCGGCCTGCTCGACTCGCCGATCGTCTGCGGCCGCCCGCTGGTCCTGGAGCTTCTAAGCCCGGCGGACCGCCCCCTTCAGCGTAGCGCCGACCTCAGGAGCTTCTGGGGCGGCGCCTACCGCGAGCTCAGGGCCGGCTTACAAAGCCGCTACCCCAAGCATTACTGGCCTGAGGATCCCCTTAAGGCGGAGCCCGGGCGCGGCCTGAAGCCGCGCCCCTAGCGGGCGGGCCGCTAGCGCTTCTTGAGCGCGATGACCGTGAGGTCGTCGGCGCGCTTGGCGCCGCCCGTGAAGTTGCGGTAGTCGATCATCACCGAGGCGAGCGCCGACTCGGCGCTCTCGGCGTCCGCGCGCCGCAGGGCGTCCCGGAGGCGTTCGTCGCCGTATTCCCGCCCCGCCCTATCGCGCCCCTCGGTAAGGCAGTCGGTGTAGAGGAGCAGGATGTCTCCGGGGGCGACGGCGAAGGCGAGGGCCTTCACGCTCGCCTCCAGGCCTTCGCGGCCGAGCGGCGGGGCCTTGAAGTCCTGGCCGCCGCCCTTGGGCGCCAGGCTCACCACCTCGCCGGTGGCACGCTTGCGATAGAGCGCGTCGGTATGGGCTGCGTTCACGTACTCCACGCGCGCGCCTTTGAAGCGCATGAAGGCGCAGGTCAGATAGTTATCCACCGACGAGAGCTCGCGGACGAGCTCCCGGTTCACGTCGAGCAGGACCTGCCCGAGCGGGTCGCCGTCGCGGCCGCGCGCTCGGCGGAAGAAGACGTTCTTAGCCAAGACCGTGATAAGCCCGCTGGCGACGCCGTGGCCCGAGACGTCGCCTAGGACCACGCCGCGCAGGCTCCCATCGCCCTCGTAGAAGTCGTAGAAGTCGCCCGAGACGCCGGCCGCGGGCTCGAAGTCCAAGGCTATATCCCAATCGGCGACCGTAGGCGGCGTGGCCGGGAAAAAGCCCTTTTGGACGGAGACGGCTACGGCCATGTCGCGCTTGGCCGCGTCCATGGTCTGTACCAGTGAGCGATTGGCCTCGGCGATGCGCTCGTTGATGCGCGTCTTCTCCTCCGCGGCCGCGCTCAAGGACGCGGTCCGCTCCCTGACGGCCCGCTCGAGGCCGAGGGTCATAGATTCGAGCTCGCGGAAGGTGTCGGAGAAGCGGGCGGCCAAGGCCGTCGCGGCGGCGAGCAGGAAGGCGAAGAAGGCGTATTTAGACAGGGCGATCTCGATGCCGCTATCGACGAAATAGATATCGGCCGCCACGGTAAGGGCCAAGATCGCCACGCCGGCGAGGAGCGTCCCCGAACCCGAGCCGAATATGAGCCCTCCTCGGCGTTCTTCCTTCGGCGTCGCCCGGCGCGCCTTGAGTTCATGCACGAAGGACCTTCCCAGGACGAAGCCGACGTAGTAGACGAGCGAGCCCAGCGCCGCGAAGTACCAGATGATCAGGAAGGGTTCGCGCCTGAAAACTTGGCTCCCGAGCGCCAAGACGGCGAATGCGGCGGCGATAAAGGGCGTCGGCTTACTCAACCTTCCGTAGAGGAGCGACTCGATGAAGGCGAAGAAACACGGCGCCATCAGGAAGAGCGCGACGTACTCGACGCGCACGAGGAGTTCGGAGTTCAAGATGAGCGCGGAGGCGGCGAGGCTCCTAGAAGCCAAGTACACGGAGAGGAAGGCCGTAGCCAGGCCGAAGTATAGATAGCCCTTGAACTGAGGCCGCAGCGCGAAGAGGATGAGGTGATAGAGGGCGAAGAAACCGTAGATGCCGATGAGCATGAGGTCGATGTATTCCCGATTGCGCAGTGACAAGGCGCGGGCCGAGCCGACGAGGTACGGGCCCTTCATATTGAAGCCGGTCCGGTCGTCCAGGCGGTCGCCGTAGATCCTGAAGCCTAGGACGTTCTCGCCGTAGCGCAGAGAGCGCTTATCGAGCGGGATGACCGCGCCGCGTAGCGAGCGCGGTAGATAGCCGCCGCCGGGACGCTCGATGAACTCGCTCCGTAGAAGCTCGCCGTTCAGGTATAACTCCCAGGCCTGTCCGACATGGGCCAGGTATAGGGCCGGGTCGCCTAGGTTGAGGAGCTCCAAGCCCGCGGCGAAGGGAAGGACGACGGTATACTCTTCGGAGCCGCCGGGCAGGAGAGCCCATTTGCTCAAGGGCGGGCGCCCTGGGAAATCGACGTCGCGCATCATGAGATCGCGGGCCTCGGCCGGCTGCATAACGGCCCAGTTCGGGTCGCCCGGGGCCGGACGTGAAGCGACGAAGCTGCGCTCGAAGCCGCGCCTAACGTAGGCCGTCGAGGCGTTGAGGTCGAGATCCTGGGCGAAGGCGCGGGCGCATAGCAGCAAAGCGAGCGCCGCGAGGGGACGTTTGAGCATGGCATCATCCTACGGCCGGCTCGGGCTCCGGTCAAGCGCAAGCGTCGCGGCCGCTTCGGATGCGGCGAGCTTGCATAGCGCGGCCGGCCGCGCTATGGTTCATGGCGCCGGTCCGTCTCGGGCGCAAGCCAGCCGGGCCGAGAAAGAGGAAACGGAACATGAAGTCGATCATCGGCCTCGTCGTCATCGTCGTCGTCGTGGGGGGGCTCCTATTCGCCCTGAACCCCACGATGGACGATTTCAGCGCGCACCTGCAGAAGCAGGCGGAAGTTCAGGCCTCCAAATCGGTGCAGGGCGGCCTTGGCAAAGCCTTAGGCAGCCTGGCCGGCGTGGCCTCGGGGCTCTCGGCCAAGGCCTACGCGCGGAAAGACTATCTCGTCTTCAGCACCTATACCCTGGGCAAGGCGAGCGACCCCGGCAGCCGCTACCTCGGCGTCGCCAAGTTATTCATCAAGCTGAAATAAAACGCTGACAACGCCCGGCCTTCCTTGGTAGAGTGCGAAGCGAACGATAACGAGGAAGGTCCGGTCAACCCCCATGCGCATAGCCTTCGACAACGAACGTTACCTAGCCGAGCAGGCCGCGGCCATACGAGAACGCATGGCCCGCTACCCCGGGCGGCTCTACCTGGAATTCGGCGGCAAGCTCCTGAGCGACTACCACGCCGCCCGCGTACTCCCCGGCTACGACCCGAACGTCAAGCTGCGGCTCTTAAAGGAGCTCTCGACCGACGCGGAGATACTCCTGTGCATACACGCCGGCGCCATCGAGCGGCGCAAGCTGCGCGCCGACTACGGCATCACCTACGACGCCGACGCCCTCAAGCTCATAGACGACTTGGGCGAATGGGGACTCTCGGTCGCCGCCGTCGTCATCACGCGTTACGAAGGCCAGGCCCAGGCCCGCGCCTTTAAGGATAAGCTCGAGAACCGCGGCGTACGGGTCTATCTGCACGCGCCGACCAAGGGCTATCCCGACCGTCCCGATATCATAGCCTCGGCGGAGGGCTACGGCGCGAATCCGGCCGTCGCCCTTTCTAAGCCCTTGGTGGTCGTAACCGGGCCGGGTCCCGGCTCGGGCAAGATGGCAACCTGCCTCTCGCAGCTCTACCACGACCGCCTGGCGGGTATCCCGGCCATGTACGCCAAATTCGAGACCTTCCCCATCTGGAACCTAGCGCTCGATCATCCGGTCAACGTAGCCTACGAGGCCGCCACCCTAGACCTGGACGACCGCAACCTCATAGACCCGCACCACCTCAAGGCTACGGGCGAAGCGGCGGTCAACTATAACCGCGACGTCGAGGCCTTCCCCATCCTGGCCGCCATCCTGAAGCGCATAGCCGGCGCCGAGGGCGCCTACCGCAGCCCCACCGAGATGGGCGTGAACCGCGCGGGCTTCGCGATTATCGACGACGAGGCCGCGCGCGAAGCGGCCAAGGGCGAGGCGGTCCGCCGCTATCTGCGCTGCGCCTGCGAGCGCCTCATGGGCGCCGCCGACGCCGCGGCGTTGGAACGGGCGGAGGCCATACTCGGCCGCCTCGGCATAGGCCCCGAATACCGCGCGGTCGTGCCCGCGGCGCGACGGGCCGCCGCCGAGGAACGGGCCGAGGCGGAGGCCGAGGGCGTCGCCCATTGCGGGGCCGCCCTGGAGCTGCCCGACGGCCGCATCATAACCGGCAAGAACTCGCGCCTCCTGCACGCGGCCACCGCCGCGGTCTTAAACGGCGCCAAGGCCTTGGCGGGCCTGCCCGACCCCATACACCTCCTATCGCCCATCGTGATCGAGTCGATCGGGCGCTTCAAGGCGGGGCTCCTCCATCGGCGCAGCGCCAGCCTGGACGTAGACGAAGCGCTCATCGCCCTAGCCATCAGCGCGGCGCTCAACCCCATGGTCCAGGCCTGCCTGGACGCCTTGCCGCGCCTGCGCGGCTGCGCCATGCACCTGAGCCACATCCCCACCCCCGGCGACGAGGCGGGCTTACGTAAGCTCGGCATCGACCTTACGTCCGACCCCGCCTTCGCCACCAAACGCCTCTTCGTGGAGTAAGTATGGTAAGCTCCGGGATCCTCCTCGCCATCGTATACGCGGCTTTCGTAAGCCTGGGCCTGCCCGACGGGGCCATAGGCGTAGCCTGGCCGGCCATGCGCGCCGAGCTCGGCCTACCGCTCGAGGCCTTGGGCCTGGTCACCATCCTGGCCACCGCCGGCTCGGCCGCCTCGGGCTTCGCCTCGGGGCGCGTCCTGGCCCGCCTGGGGACGCCGCTCGTCGTGGCGATCTCCGGGCTCATGACGGGGCTGTCGCTCCTGGGCTTCGCCTTCGCCCCGTCCTACCTCGTCGTCGTGGCCCTGGCCCTGCCCCTGGGCTTCGGCGCCGGCTCCGTGGACGCCGGCCTCAACCACTACGCGGCCGAGCGCTGGTCCAGCCGCCACATGAACTGGCTCCATGCCTCATGGGGCTTAGGCGCCGCCCTC
Organism: uncultured Spirochaetaceae bacterium; assembly: GCA_938004315.1. GTDB lineage: Bacteria > Spirochaetota > Spirochaetia > Treponematales > UBA12059 > DAIPLR01. The sequence goes on along the minus strand of CALKWG010000102.1, from coordinate 9,098 downwards.
GGGCCGGCGGCGATCACCTGGGCTATAGCCTCGGGCGGCGGCTGGCGCCTGGGCTACCTAAGCATAGCCGGCGCCCAGCTCAGCCTGGCGCTCGTCTTCTTCGCGACCCTGCGGCTCTGGGGCGAGGGGCCGTCGCGCGGCCGCGCCTTGAAAGAGGCCTCGGGAGCCGCCGCCGAAGCGACGCGGGCGCCCGGCGACCAAGCGGAGGCCGGCGATTCGTCGCCCGCCGGCGGGCCGGCTGCGCCAGGCGGGCGAGCTATCCGCGCGGCCTTGATGCTCGCTCCCCTAGGCTACTTCATCTACGCCGGGCTGGAGGTGGGCTTAGGCGCGTGGGCGGCGAGCGTGCTCAAGGACGGGCGCGGCTACCCGGCCGAGCTGGCCGGCGTCATCGCGGCTTCGTACTACGGCTCTATAGGCTTGGGCCGCGTAGTATCCGGCCTCGTCGCCGACCGCGTCGGTAACCGCCGGATGGTGCGCTTAGGCTTCGGCCTGGCGGCCGTCGGGCTCCTGGTGTTCGGCCTGGACCTGGGGCCCCTCGCCTCGCTCGTCGGCATAGCGCTCGCCGGCTTAGGCTACGCGCCGATCTACCCCTGCCTGATGCATGAGACGCCGCGGCGCTTCGACCGCGAGACGACGAGGCGCGTCGTCGGACGCCAGGTGGCCAGCGCCTACCTAGGCGGGGCCATCCTCCCGCCCCTGGTCGGCCTGGTCGCCGGCCGCTTCGGGCTCTGGGCGGTCGCGCCCATGGTAGGCCTCTACCTAGCCGCCATGGCGGTCTCGGTCGCGGCGCTCGACGCGCGGACCTAAGCGCAAAGCGGGGGAAGCGCCTTAGTTAAAGGACCCGGCGGCCGCCGGCGAGGCTCGGCGCTCCCGCGTCGCCCTCAGGTCTAAGCAGTGTATGCCGTAGGTGACCATGGCCGATACGAGCGAGAGGGCGGCGATGACCGGCCAGATGAAGGCGCTTCCGAAACTACGCATGAGCGGTCCGGCGGCCAGGGGCGAGGCCGTATTCCCGGCTACGTGGCAGAGCGAGACGAGCGAGTTGATGCGGCTGCGGTACGCGGGAGGCGAGCGTTCGGCTATGAAGGCGTTACCGTTCGTCGCGCCTAAGATCTCCCCTATCGTCCAGACTACCGTCATCGCCAAGACTAGGGGCACGGTCGAGGCCCAGAAATACGCGCCGAAACCCAGGGCGTAGAAGACCGAGCCCAAGGCTACGGCCGCCAGGGCCGCCATGCGCTTGGAGGCGAAGGTGACGAGCGCCGTGAGCGCCACCACCGAGAGCCCGTTGGCGCTCATCGCCAGGCCGTAGGCCTCCGGGCCGGCGGTCGGCCCGAAGACGTCCTTCAGGAAGACCGGCAGGGCGAAGGTATGCTGGTTGTAGACGAAGGCCACCAGCACCGAGGATAGGGCGTAGAGCGATAGGATGGGATTAGCCGCCATGACCTTCCAGACCGAGGCCTTAGCCGGCGCAGCTTTTAACTCCCCGGCGGCCTCGGCGCCGGACGTTCCCGTTCCCGCCGGCTCCGCGAGCTCCGCCGGCTTAGGCCCGCGCACGAAGGCGCTGACTACCGCCGCGGCGACGAGCAGCGCCAAGGCGTTCCCGAAGAACAGGGCCCGCGGGGCGCGGTCGAAGAGGAAGCCGGCTATGAGCGGCCCGATGGAGAAGCCGATGTTGTTGCCCCAATAGAGGAGAGAGAAGGCTTCCTTCCGCCGCTCGGCCGGCGCGTAGTCGGCCACCAAGGCGTTGATGACCGGCCAGCTGCCCGAGAGCGTCGCCATGGCCAGGGCGATGGCGAAGGGCGTCAGGGCCGTGAAGCCCATGAGCCCGCAGGAGACGAAGACCAAGGCGGTCGCGGCCTGCAGGGCGCGGAGGACGCCGGCGCGGCCGAAGCTGTCGCCAAGCTTACCGCCTAAGGCCAAGCCTCCCGCCGACAGGAGGGACACGGCAGCCATGAAGGCGCCCGCGCCGGCCTCGTCGTAGCCCAGCTTGATGGTGAGCATCATAGCCAGGAAAGGGCCGACGAAGCTCCCGGCCGACACCACGAGGCGCACGGCGAAAAGGGCGTAGATGGCGCCCGGCAGGGGCGCCTTGGCGGCGCCTGATGCGTTTCGGTCTTTCATGGACGGGGCCCTCCGCGACCGCCGGGATTGTACGCGACGGAGCCGCCCGTGTCCACGGACGGGACGGCGCCGAGCGACGAGCCTGCGGCCGCGATGCGCTCGGCCCGCGACGAGGCGCAGGCCGGCGCCAGCCGAACGCTAGCTCCCCGTCGGGACGAGCCTACGGAAAAGATCCGGCCTATCCGTCGTAATGAAGTCGACGCCGAGCTCGATGAGCTCCTTCATCCTCGCTTCATCGTTGACGGTCCAGGCCCCGATGAGGATGCCGCGCGAGCGGAGGGCATCGTAGAGCGGGCGGCTGAGGCTATCCTCGCGTACGCCCACGTACTCCGCCCCGAGCGCGGCCATCTCCTCGGCGACGGCCGCGGGACCGCGCTTGCCGACGGACGCCATATAGGCACGGCCTATGAGCGCGCATCGCCTTAGACGCGGCTCCGCCGCCGCGACGGCCGCCAGGGTCGGGAAGTCGAAGCAGAGGATGACCGAGCGCTCGATCATGCCGCGCTCCCTGAGGAGCCCTATCAGAGCTTCCTCGATGCCCGGATAGCGCGAGCCGTCGTCCCTAAGCTTGATCTCGATCTGGAGCGAAGGCTTGGGTTCCGGCGCGCCGTCGACGAGGTCCAGGACCTCTTCGAGGCTCGGGATGCGCTGGCGGCCGAAGGCCGGCCCGAAGAACCTGGCGGCCGCGTCGAAGCCCGCGAGCTCGGCCATGGTGAAATCGGCGACCCTGCCGGGCCGGTCGGTCGTCCTGGCCAAGAGCGGATCATGGATGACCGCGAGGCGGCCGTCCGCGCTCAGATGCACGTCGAGCTCCAGGTAGTCGGGGGAGAAGGCCAGGCCGTTCTGAAAGGCCGCCAAGGTATTCTCGGGAGCCAAGCCCGCCCCGCCCCGATGCGCCGTCAAAGCCGGCGTACGGGGAGGGTCGGCCCGCCTGCCGAGGCCGAGGCAGCCGCCCGCCAGGCAGGCGAAGCCCGCCAAGCAGGCGAGGCGGACCAAGCCCGACAGCCCGGGGGGCTGCCGGACGAGGCCGTCATTTATAAGTTTCGTTATATTCCTTTTCAAGGTCCGCTTTGGCCTCCGCCAACGCCCGAGCCGGCGCTACGTTGCCGACGAGCAGTTTCTCTACGAGCTGCCTGAGGAGTTCGGTACCCTTACCCAGCGATATGACCGAGGCCTGCGGGCGGGTATGGACGAGCTGGTCGATGGCGACCTTGCGCTCCGGGTATTGGCTAAAGTACGCGACCACCTCGGGATGGTTGATCGAGGATTGGCTATTCGGCATATAGCCCGTCCTGGGAACCAGGTAGGCCTGGCTGTCGGCGTTCGTCATGTACTTGATGAACTCCCAAGCCGCCGCCTGGCGGTTCTTATCCGTGCTCGTGACGGCCAAGACGGCGCCGCCGACCGGCACTAAGTTCTTAACTTGGCCGGGCATGAAGCCCGCCGCCACGGGGAAGGTGGCGCGGCTGAAGAGATTGCCCATGCTGCCGGTCGAGCCGAAGACCATGCCTACGCGGCGATTGAGGAATTCGGTATGCGGGTCGAGGCTGCCGAAGGCCGTCTTGTCCTTGAACACCATGTCCTGCCACAGCGTCGCCGCGGCGAGCGCGGGCGCCTCGGTCAGCTTCACGTTGAATTTCTCGTCCGAGACGAGCCCGCCGTAGGCGTAGACCGCGGCCTGGAAATACCAATGGGCCGTCGTCGTGCTCGTGGTAAAGGCCGCGCCGAAGCGCGTCGTCTCGCCGCCGCTCACGACGGTCAGCCTGCGGCTGAAGTCGCGGAACTCGTCCCAGGTCCTCGGAGCGCGATCGGGCAGGCCGGCCTCGCGGAACATCTCGCGGTTATAGTACAGGAGCGGGGTGCTGCGCATGAAGGGCAGGGCGTACAGCTTGTTCTCATGGTAGCCGTCCTGCAACAGGCCTGGTATGAAATCGGCCAGCTTAAAGCCGCTGCGGTCGCTTCGTACGAACGCGTCGAGCGGCGCGAGCACGCCGTCCTTGGCGAACAAGGCCACGAACGGGGAATCGAGGAGCACCACGTCGGGCACGGCGCCGGCCGCGAGGCCCGCGAGCAGTTTCTGGTTCAGCTCGGCGTAGGCGCCTTGGAACTGCGCCTCGACTATGACCCGATCCTGGGACGCGTTGAAGCGCTTGACCAGCTCGTCCTGGGCCTCGCCGGCGACGCCGGTCAGGCTCCGCCAGTACACGATCTTGACCGGCCCGCTCGCCTGCGCTTCGCGCGAACCCGCGGCCCACAGGCCTACGGGCAGCGCCAGGATCAGCGCGATCAGCAGCAGATACCTCATGGCTTTCATTACCCACCTCCGAACGATTCGTTCAAGCGTCCGACGGACGCCATACCACGGCGCGTCCCGAGGCGGGGCGCGTTCGCTTAACCTTTTACCGCGCCGGCCGCGATGCCCTCGATCAGTTGCTTCTGGGCGATGAAGAAGACGACGAGCACCGGCACGAGGACGAAGATGGACGCCGCCATCAGATGCTCGGGGCCGATGGCGTACTCGGCCTGGCGCAGCATGGCCAAGCCGACCGGCAGGGTGCGCATGTTCTGGGTATTCGTGACGATCAGCGGCCAGAGATAGCTGTTCCACTTCGAAATGAAGAGGTAGAGCGCCAAGGTGCCCACCACGGGCCGGGCCAGCGGCAGGGCTATGAAGAATAGCGTCTTGAAGTGGCCCATGCCGTCTATCTCGGCCGCGTCGTACAGCGATTCCGGTATCGTCAAGAAATATTGCCGTAGCAAAAACGCGCCGAAGACGCTCGACACGTGCGGGATCACGATGCCCCGATAGGTATTGATCCAGCCTAGATGCTTCAGGACTACATAGTTCGGGATGAGGGCGACTTGGCCGGGGATCATCATCGCGGCCAGGAGCACGATGAAGAGCTGGTCGCGGTAGCGGAATTTTATCCTGGCGAACGCGTAGGCCGAGAGGGCGGCCACGGCTATCTCGAGGGCCACGCCGCTCGTCGCGGTGACGATGCTATTCACGTAGAAGCGCCCGAAGGGCGCGGATCGCCAGGCGGTCGCGAAGTTGTCGAGCCGCAGCTCCGACGGCCACCACACCGGCGGGAAGATATACACTTCGGCGGGGCTCTTCAAGGCGGTCGTCAGCATCCAGAGGAAGGGCAAGCCGATGACCGCGGCGGCGAACACCAAAGCCGCGTGGGTAAGGAAACGAGCGATGAGATCGCGGGAACCGACGGCCTTGCGCCCGATAACGCCCATGCTCCCCTCCTAGTAATGGACCCAACGCTTGGACAAGCGGGTCTGGGCGAGGGTGATGATCATGATGATCGCGAAGAGGACTACCGCCAAGGCCGAGGCGTAGCCGGTCTTAAACCATTGGAAGGCGTTTTGATAGATATAGTAGACGATCACGTTCGTACTATTGAGGGGGCCTCCCTCCGTCATGATCGCCACGATATCGAAGGCCTTGAGCGCGCCGATCACGGACACGATGGTCAGGAAGAAGGTCGTAGGCGAAAGGAGCGGTACCGTGATGCGCCAGAAACATTGCCACGGCGTCGCTCCGTCCACCTGGGCCGCGTCGTAATACTCCTGCGAGATGTTCGTGAGGCCGGCGAGGAATATTACCATGTCGTAGCCGACCCCGCTCCAGATTACCACGATGATGATCGCCGGCAGGGCCCATTGCACGTCCCCGAGCCAATTGGGGGAGCGCAGGCCGACCGCGTTGATGAACACCCGTAAGAGGCCGAAGTTCGGGTCGAAGATCCAGCCCCAGACCATCGCGATCGCGACGCTCGTCGTGAAGGTCGGCGAAAAGATGATCGCCCTGTAGGCGCCTCGCATGCGCATCTTGCGGTTAAGCAGAGTCGCCAGGAAGAGGGCGATGCCGATCTTGACGACGACGACCGCGGCGGCCAGGACCAGCGTATTCCTCATGGATTGCCAAAAGACCGCATCGCCGATCATGGTCCGGTAATTGGCTAGCCCGATGAAGGTCTTGCGCGGGGCGATCATGTTCCATCTGAAAAAGCTTAAATAGAGGCTGTATATGATGGGCCAGAACACGAAGACGCCGAGTAGCAGAAAATTGGGAAAGGTAAAGCCTATGAAGGCGGCCGCGTCCCGCTTTTCTCGGGACGAAAGCCTCTTCCGCGTCTTGTCCGCGCTACCATGAACCAGCTGCGCGCGTTTCGCCATGTACTTCCCCCACCCGCGACGTAGAAATCTCGGCGGAAAGCATGATCCGCCGATGGTCAGGCAGAACAGGAACCGGCACGTTCTAGCATCGTAAACGAAGCCAAGAACCGCCAAGGGATGATCGAACACGGTCACTATAGCACCATATAAGGATTGATGCCAAACAAAACTTTAAAAAAGGGCGGCCGCTATTCGCTCGGCCGCCCCGCTTTACATCGCCCCGTCCCCCTACACCCGCGCGTCCATACGGTTGCCCGATTCGTAGCGCTTAAGCCCGGCGTTGAAGATCGCCTTAGAGAGCGCCGCGTAGATCGCCGCGATAGCCCAGAGCGCCGGCACGACGGCCCAGTCCATGGCGCGGTAGATCCTGAGCGGCACGAAGGCTACGAAGCCCGAGGGTATGATCGAGTAGAAGAGCCAGCGCAGGTTCTTACCGAACACCCCCTCGGGATAGAGCGAGAAGCTCAACATGAACTCGGCCAAGGCCGACGAGACGGCCTGCGCGTTCCCCAGGAAGAAGGTTAGGCTCTCTGCCGCCGCGAAGGTGGCCGCGAAGATCACGGCGCCGGGAGCCATGAGGGCGCAGAAGAGAAGGACGCGGCCGAAGTCGGTGCCGGGCAGCAGGGCTAGGACGATGAATCCGTACGCCAGGTCGCCCCAGGCCGATACGACGGTGCGCGAGGCCAGGAGGTTCACGAAGGCGTCCTTGGGCTGTAGGAGGTACACGTCCAAGCCGCCCTCCATGACGATGCGGCCGATCGAGCGCACGTTCCCCGCCAGGACGTGCGCCAAGCCGAAGGAGCTCGAGACTAAGGCCCAGATGAACATCACGTCAGAAAAGCCGTAGCCGCCGACCGAGCCGGTCCGGCCGATGAGCACGGCCCAGAACGCGGCGAAGGCGGCGTTGTTGAGCACCATGCCGAAGAACTGCACGAGGAAGTTGACGCGATACTCCAAGGCCGACTTGGCGTTCGCCGCGAAGGCGGCCGCGAAGAAGCGGAGGTACGCCTTCATACGCCCGGGGCGCCGCGCGTCTCCGGCTGCCGTCGAGTTTCCGGCCTCGGCCGCGCGCCTTTCGTCAATCGATAGATGATCGCCCATGATCAGCCTCCGTTCAGCGCCACGCGGCGCGAGCCTAAGGCGAAGGTCCCGCGGGCCAACGCCATGCCCAGGGCTATCCACGCCAGCTGGCCGCCGATGAGCCTAGCGGCCTCCTCCCAGGAGAAGGCGACCAAGAGCCGCGCCGGCGCGTAGGAGAGGTAGGGGAAGGGCGTCCACAAGGACAGCCTGGCCGCCGCCTCGGGCAGGAACTCGATGGGGATAAGCGTGCCCACCACGAGCGCGAACTTCTGGTAGATCCAGTAGAGGGCGTCGTTCTCCTCCAGCCAGAAGGCGCTCAGGGCCAGGGCGAACTGTAGATAGAACTGCAGGGTCCCGGCTAAGAGGAGCGAGAAGATGACGACGGCGGCGCGCCCGAGTCCGGCGGCCGCGCCGACGCCGGCTATGGCTGCCGGTAGGGGCCCGACCAGGATGATCCCGGCGACCAGGCCCTCGAGCGCGATGAAGCCGACTTCGGCCAGGGAGCCGCCTAGGCGTTCGGCGTAATGGTAGCCTACGAAGTCGTAGGGCCTGGCCAGGAGATAGGCCACCTGCCCGTTCTTCACGTCGCGCGACAGGCCCCAGAAGAAGCGGCCGAAGCCGAAGGCCGAGATCTCCGCCACGATGAAGTACCAGACTGCCATATCCAGGGTGTAGCCGGCGATGAGCGCGTCGCCTGCGTAGGCGCCGGCCCAGACCCGCGAGAAGATGAACACGAAGAGGCCGTAGGTAAGCATCGAGGCGCCGAAGTTGCCGGCGTAGGCCGTCCGCTCCCGCAGGGCGGTCAACGCGGCCAGGTACGAGCAGCGCAACCGCGAGTGGAGGCTACGCATCGTGGGCCCCTCGGGCGCGGCGGCTTGCGCCGAATGAACCCGCCTCGTCCTCGCTCTTGGAGGCGTAGATGGCGGCGATCACGTCCTCAAGGGGCTCGTCCTCTACGGTTATATCCTCGAGCTCGCCGCGGGAGGCCAGGGCCTTCACCGCCTCGGCCAGGGAATGCTTGGCGGTATCGAGTTCGTAGCGTGCGCTCCGCTCGGTACGCTTGGTCGGCGAGAGCCCCGGCAGCTCCAGGTCCACGGGTTTAGCGTAGCGCACGACCAGGTATTTCTTACTCAGGGCGCGGTGCTTGAGGGCCTTCATGCTCTCGTCTATGACGAGCCGGCCGTGGTGGATGATGATCGCGCGCTTGCAGATCTTCTCGATGTCGCCCATGTCGTGGCTCGTGATGAACACGGTGACGCCGTCTTCCTTATTGAGCTCGGCTATTAGGGCGCGGATCTCCTTGCGCGCCACCACGTCCAGGCCTATGGTCGGCTCGTCCAGGAAGAGCACGCGCGGTTTATGTAGGAGGCTCGCCGCGATCTCGCAGCGTATGCGCTGGCCCAGCGATAGCTTGCGGACCGGGGCGTCCATGAGCTCCGCCAGGGCGAAACGCTCGGAGAGCGCAGCCGTCCGCCGGGCGAGCTCCTTGGGCTCGATCTCGTAGATGGCGCCCAGGAGCTTAAAGGAGTCCGAAGGCGGCAGGTGGAACCAGAGCTGGCTCTTCTGGCCGAAGACCGAGCCGATTGACCAGGCCAGGCGACGGCGCTCGCGGCTCGGGTCGAGGCCCAGGACGCGGGCCTTCCCGCCGCTAGGCGCGAGTATGCCGGTGAGCATCTTGATGGTGGTGGACTTCCCCGCCCCGTTGG
>CALKWG010000101.1 GCA_938004315.1 uncultured Spirochaetaceae bacterium | reverse complement strand
GACGACCACGGAGGTCGACCGCGAGACCGCCGAATACCTGGCCAACATAGCCGACTTAGAGATCGAGGAGCTGGGGCGCGACATCATGAGCTCGGCCAGCCTCGTGGCCAAGATGCCCACGCCGGAGATCGTGCGCCTGGACATGAAGGAATACGGCGCCTCGGACGTGAGCTTCACGGTGAGCCAGGTGGAGGTAAACAGCCCCGACGAGATCCTGGAGCGGGGTAACGAGGTGCTGGCCGAGCTGGCCGCGCTCCGGGCCAAGGGTGGGCATTTCTTCTCCGCCCTCATGGTCACCGACATCACCGAGCTATCCAGCCTGCTCTTCATCGATGGCGACAAGGAGCTGGTGTCGCTCCTGCGCTACCCACGCATCGAGGACCGGGTCTTCGAGCTCAAGGACGTGCTGTCGCGCAAGAAGCAGCTGGTGCCGCTCCTCACCGAGCTCACGGAGAAGGCGCGGAGCGAATAAGCCGTACGCGGCCGGCCGGCGTATCGCGGGCGGCCGATGGCTAGGGCGCCCGCCGCGATCCCGCCTAGCCGCGCAACTTCTTTACGAAGCCGTCCTTGGCGATGTAGTTGCTCTCGGCAACCAAGGCACCGTCGCGGTAGTAGCGGACGTAGGGCACGCTGCGGTTGCCCAGGACGTCCTCTTTAAAGGCCATGAAGGGCTCGAAGTAGCTTTCAAGGTCGTACTCGGCGTAGTAGATGCGAGCCTCGGCCTCGCGGCCGGCCGCCTCTAACCAGGAGAGCATCATGGTCCACTGGGGGCACCAGCTCTGGGTCAGGACCACGGCCACGCGAGGGGCCGAAGCGCGCACCCCGTCGCCGAAATCGCCCGACTCCATCGCCTGGGCTATCTCTGCGGCGCTCAATCGCTGCATATTCGCTCCTTTTAAAGAGTCCGGCTCCACAAAGGGATGGGCTCATGCTACCATCGAGCCAACAAAAGGAGTATACCCTATGGCAGTACAGATGCGAGGCCGAACCGTCGGCCCGACCTCGGTAGAGATCGAGCACGAATCGGGATTCAAGGTCACGGTCACGGCGCCCAAGGACAACGGCGGAGACGGCTCGAGCTTCTCGCCCACCGACCTCTGCGCCGTCTCCCTAGGCGCTTGCGGTAGCCTCATCATGCGTATGTTCGCCGATGGCAAGGGCATCCCCCTGCGCGGCATATCCTTCGAGCTCAAGAAGGAAATGGCCGCCGCCCCGCGCCGCATCGAGCGCATCACGGTAGCCTTCAAGATCGATAGCGACTGCTCCGAGCTCGAGTTCAAGAAGATCGAGGCCGCCGGCCGGACCTGCCCGGTGCGCGTCACCTTAGGCGAGTCCGTAGAGATAGTCGAGAGCTACGAGCGGGCCTAAGTTCGGGGCCGCCGCGTCGACGGGGCTGCCGGCGCCCGCCGATGCTTAACCGCCCGAGACGAGGTGGATGGCCTCCACCTCGTCGCCGTCGACGGCCACGGCCGTGTCCCATTCGACGCGCGGCACGAGCTTCCCGTTGATCTTCACCACGATGAGCGGGAAGCTCCAGCCCTTAGCCGCCAGTATACCGCGTACCGTCAGTGAATCGCCGTCGAACGCGGCCGCCTCGCCATTTAAGACTATCTTCATCGACCCTCCGCAAACGCCGGCATTATCGTCTATACCCCAGAGGCTTTATACACTATAGTTACGCCATGGAGCTACGAGCCTTGGAAGGCCTGCGCCGAACCCTCCGCCTGCGAGGCAGCGCGAGGTTGAAGCGCGTTATCATCCTGCCCTTCTTCGTGATCATGCTGGCCGGCTTCACCGTATCGTGGTTCGTATACCTCTCCGCCAGCCGCAGCGCGCTCAGCGAGGCTATGACCGCCCTCATCACCGAGGTCGCCGATCGGGCGGTAGGCGATACCCTCATGGCCGTGAGCCGCGCCATGGCGACGGCCAAGGCCAACGCCGCCCTCCTCTCGCGCGCCGGCGACGCCGAGAGGGACCTGCCCTTCCTGCGGGCCTACTACCTGGACGAGCTCATGCTGCAGCCTCAGCTAGCCATCCTGGCCGCCGGCTTCGCCGACGGGGAATACCGCGAGGCCCAACGCCTGGCCGACGGGAGCTTCCGCGTCGCCGAAGCCGGCGCGGCCACGGACGGCGCCCTGGTCTTCAGGCCCGTCGGTTCCGACGGCCGGCCGGGCCCCGTGAGCCTTTCGCGCCCGGGTTACGACCCGCGCCAGCGCCCCTGGTACCGCAACGCCGCCGTAGCCGGCGGCCCGCAATGGAGCGAACCCTATCCGCTCTACTCGAACGAGGAGCAGGCCATGGCGGCCGCGGTGCCCTTCTACGACAGTCGCGGCGAGCTCCGCGGCGTAGTGACGGCGACCCTCTCCCTGTCCGACCTCTCCGCCTTGCTGGCCTCCTACCGCGATGCGGGCGAGGGCTACTTCTTCATAGTCGACCGCTACGGCAAGCTCATCGCCTCCTCGCTCGGCGTCGAGTCCATACTGGACGACGAGGGCCAACGGGCGCGCGCGGTCCAGCACGGCGACCCAAGAGTGGCCGCGATAGCCGCCGCGGCCGGCCTGCCCCGCCCCGGCGAGCTCGAAGCCCCTCCCGCGGGTCCGGCTTATTTCTCGGTTTCCCTGGACGGCGAACCGTATCGGGGATTGCGCGTCCGCCATACGAACGACGAGGGCCTCGATTGGGTCATCGCCTGCGCGCTCCTGGAGTCGGCCTACGCCTCGCCCCTGGCCAAGGCCGATAGGCTGGTCATGGCCGTCCTCGTAAGCTTCATCCTGGCCGCCTTCGCCGTAGGCTGGTGGGTCGTGAGCTACGTGACGCGGCCGCTCCGTCAGCTGACCGCGGCGGCCGCCTCCCTCGAGCTCGGCGCCGGGCCGGCCGTCGAGCTCGAAGGGCTGGCCGCCCGGAAGGACGAGCTCGGCCGCCTAGCCAGGGCCTTCGTGTCCATGAAGCTGCGCCTGGGCCAAAGCTACGGGGCCGTCGAGCGCAGCCTCGTCGAGAAGGAGATACTCCTAAAGGAAGTGCACCACCGCGTCAAGAACAACCTGCAGATCGTCTCGAGCATACTCTCGCTGCAGGCCGACTCGCTGGACGAATGCGGCCCGGGCACCAGGCAGGCCTTCGAGGAGTGCCAGGATAGGATCCAGGCCATGGCCCTGGTGCATGAGGAAGTCTACCAGGGCAACAGCTTCGAACGCCTTGACATGGGATCCTACCTCGGGAAAATATGCGAGGCCTTGGCCGCCGGTAAGCGCGGCTACGCCCAGATAGACGTGACGGTCGAAGCCGCCCCCGAGGCCCAATTGGCCATGGAGAGCGCCATACCGCTGGGGCTCATCGTCAACGAGCTCGTCACCAACTCCCTGAAGTACGCCTTCGAAGGCAGGCAGGAGGGCTCCGTCTCGGTCCGCTTCGTACGCGACGGCGACGACTGGGCCTTGACGGTGACCGACGACGGCGTCGGCCTCCCGCCCCCGGCCGAACGACGCGAGGGCGTGGGCAGCCAGCTCGTGCGCGGCCTGGCCGCCCAGCTCAAGGCGCGGCTCGAATACGGCGACGGCCCGGAAGGCCGCGGCCTAGCCGTCGCCCTCGCCATGGACGCCCGCGGCGTCCGTTAGGAGATACCCGTGAAACGCAGGATCGTCGGCCTCCGGGGCCGCATACTCGCCATACTCCTCCTCGTCCAGCTCGGCGGCCTAGGCATCCTCATGTTCTTCGTATCGAGGAACGCCCGCGAGTCGCTCTCGGAGATGGCCTACGTATCGTCGCAATACCTGACCCGCGGCTACGCCGCCGACCTCGAGCGCCGCCTGGCCTCCGCCCAGGACTTCGCCTCTTACTTAGCGCGCTCCCTCCAGAGCCTGCGGGAGGCGGGCTTAAGCCGTTCGGAGGCCCGCCTCATGCCCGGCGTCTTCCTCGAGGCGAACCAAGGCGTGCAAGGGGCCTGGGCCATCTTCGAGCCCGACGCCTACGACGGCCGCGACGCGGCCTTCGCCGGGGCCCCCGGCTACGGCCCCACGGGGCTCTTCGCGCCCTATTGGTTCCGCGAGGGCGAGGAGCTGTCCCTGCGCGACTATAGCGCCGGCCGCAACGGCGAGGCGTATCAAGCGGCCAAGCGCTCCGGCCGCTCCTCCGCGGCGATCGCGAGCGACGGCGCCGAGCGCTCCCTGACCATAGCGGTGCCCATAGCGAGCCGCGGCGCGACCATCGGCGTCGCCGGCGTGGAGCTCCGTATGTCGGCGGTCACCGCGGCCCTGGCCGGCGTTCGGCCCTTCGAGGGCAGCGTCGCCTACCTAGTCGGCGCCGACGGCCTCGTCGTGGCGCACCAGGACCGATCCGCCGAGGGGCGGGCCCTCTCGACGAGCCTCCAAGGCGACGCGCCGGGCGCCGTGTCGGCGGCCGTACGCGAAGGCCGCGGCCACGCCCAGCCGACCAGGCGGAGCGCCGACGGCGCGCCGGTCTACCTCATCGTCCAGCCCATACGCCTGGGCTCAGGCTCCCAGTACTGGGGCCTCGTCGTCGAGGTGCCCATAGCGACCATCCTGGCGCCCGTGGCCAGGCTCACCGCGACCCTCCTCGCCGTGGCCGGCGCGGCCTTCGCCCTCCTCGGGGCCGCCATCTGGCTCTCGGTCGGCTCGGCCTTAAAGCCGCTACGCCTGGCCGCGGCGGCCATCCGCGACATCGCCGAGGGCGACGCCGACCTGACGCGGGAGGTCTCCCTCAAGCGCGACGACGAGGTGGGCGACCTGGTAGATCGGAAGAGCGTCGTGTAGGGAAAGAGTGTAGATCTCGGTG
>CALKWG010000100.1 GCA_938004315.1 uncultured Spirochaetaceae bacterium | reverse complement strand
ACGAGCCGCGCGAAGGGTCCGGGCGCCGCGTTGGCCGCGACCGAGACGAGGCCGACGGCGCCGACGGCGATCGAGGGCAGGGCCAAGGCGTCGTCGCCCGACAGGAGCGTCTTGCCCGGCGGCAGGGTCCGGGCTATCTCGCCTATCTGGGCCAAGTTACCCGAGGACTCCTTGAGGGCGACGAGCTCGGGGATCTCCCAAAGCCGGGCGACCAGGGCCGGCCCCATGTTGAGGCCCGTCCTACCGGGGACGTTGTAGGCGATGATCGGAAAGCCCGGGGCGGCCTTGGCGATCGCCCTATAGTGGGCGACGACGCCGTCGGGCTGCGGCTTATTGTAGTACGGCGTGGCGACGAGGGCGCCGTGGGCGCCTAAGGCCGCCGCCTCGGCCGTGAGCGCGGCCGCGCTCGCCGTATCGTTGGAGCTCGTGCCGGCGACCACGGCCAGCCTGCCGTTTGCGCTCGGCCAGCCGCCCGACGGCGGCGAGAGGGCTTCGTCGAGCGCGGCGCGGATGAGCTCCTTCCGCTCGTCCGCCGAGACCGTGGCGGCCTCGCCGGTCGATCCCAGTACGACGATGAAATCCGCGCCGCCTAAGCCGACCTGCCGCACGAGGGCGCGGAAGGCGGCCAGGTCGATATGCTCCGCGTTCTCGCCTGAGAACGGCGTCGCCAGGGCTACGCCGAGCCCCTGAAATCGTATCGTATCGTGCATCATTGCGTTCCTTTAGCTTCGGTTAAGGGTGAAGAGCGGGTCGAGGAGCTCGGCGCAGTACTCGTCGAAACGGTAGAGGCCTCGTTTACCCGCGATCCAGGCGAGGGCGCCGAGTGCGCCCTTGGCGAAAATACCTCGGTCGAGCGCGTCGTGGATCAGGGCGATCGATTCGCCGTCGGTATCCAGGCGGCACTCGTGGTAGCCCACGGCCGAGCCGCCGCGTAGGCTCGCCATGGCCACGCTCTTCTCGGCCCCGCCTTCGGCCAGGGCGGCGGCGAGGAGCTTGGCGCTGCCTGAAGGCGCGTCCTTCTTGGCCCGGTGATGCCGTTCGTATATCGACAAGTCGGCCGCCGGATCGAGGGCGGCGTAGCGGCCGAGCACGGTCGCCAGGCGCCTCGTCATGGCCATGCCGAGGCTGAAATTCGGCGCGACCATAATACCGATCGGGGGCGACGATCCGGCGACGCGTTCGACGAGGCCGGGCTCCCAGCCGGTAGTCCCGATGACCAAGGGGACGCCGGCCTTCAAGGCCCAGCGCAGCCTGCCTTCGACGGCCGCGGCGGCGCTCGCCTCTAAGGCGGCGTCGGGCCGGGGTTCGGCCGGCGGCTCCTGGTTCCGGCCGAGCGCCCAGAGGACCTGTACGCCGGCGGCCTCGGCGGCCTTGACGACGGCGAGGGCCAGGCGCCCGCGCCCGAAGATGCCCATCCTCATGAGGCCTCCCTACCGAGCTCCAGGCCCGGGAAGAAGGCGGCGTGCAGCCTTCGCTGCGCCTCGGCGGCGTCTTCCTTGCGCACGACGAAGCTCAGGTTGATGGCCCCGGCGCCCATGCTGATGAGCTCGACGTTGATGTCGCCCAAGGCGGAGAAGGCGCGGCCGGCCACGCCCGGCGCGTTGGCCAGGCGTTCGCCCACCACGGCCACCAAGGCCCGGTCGCGCAGCACCTGCACCTCGGCGAATGAGGACAGCTCGGCGCAGAGGCCGTCGAGCTCCGCTCCCTCGTCGACGCTGGCCGAGACGCTTACCTCCGAGGTGGCTACGAGGTCGACGCTTAAGCCCCGTCGCCCGAAGGCGTCGAAGATCCTCGACA
>CALKWG010000099.1 GCA_938004315.1 uncultured Spirochaetaceae bacterium | reverse complement strand
CTTCCTTGTGCATACGGGGGAATCCAAGGCTCGCCACTCGTTACCTCGCTTGTTCTATCGGGGGATTGGCGTTAGCATAGGGGCGTACCGGCGCGCGGCGCGCGCTCCAGTCCCCGGCGCAACCTGCCCATCATACAACGATAGTTGCCGCGGGGGCAAACCTTAATTTTAGACCGAGGAGGCCCGATGGAACGCGCGAAGAACGCGTACGATTGCCGCATTCAAGACTTGTTTTCTGGCGAGGGCTTCGAGCTAGCCGTCTCTATCGACTGCGAAGGCACCAACTTCGACCGCGATATGGACGCGAACATGGACTATCTAGAAGCCTTCCTAGGCCGCGCTACGGACGCGGGCGTCGCGACCCTGCTCTTCGTGACGCCGCTCTACGCGGCCAAGCTGGCCGAGCGCGGCTTAGCCGAGCGCCTGCCGCGCGATTACCGCGTCATCTACGGGCTCCATATCCATCCGGAGAACCTGGCCCCCCAGATCGCCGCGAAGCTACCGTTCCTGCGGCCGGACGAGGAATTCCTGGCCGGCTACGGCTACGAGGAGCAGGCCAGGATCATACGCCTCTGCTACGCGTACCTGCGGGAGCGCGGCGTATGCCCGCTGCAGATCTATCGGGGCGGCTGCTTCTCTATGAACGACGATACGGCCAAGGCGCTCATCGAGCATACCGATATCCGCTGGGAGTCGCATAACCCCTACCGCGAGCACTACAGCGCCCGTTCGCCGGCCTTTAAAAGCGTCCACGTCTATGCGCTATCGCGCGACGAGGAGCTCAGGCTGGAGTTCTTCACCCTCGACCGGCTTAAGGCTATGCTCGAAGGCGCCGTCGCCGCGAAGGCCAAGACCCTAGCGATCACCCACAGCTATATGCTTAACCCCAAGGACTTCCACTACGCGCGCGACGGCATAGCCGAGAGCGTTCACGAGCGCCTGCAAGCGCTAATCGAGTTACGCGACCGCTTGGTCGCCGGTTAAAGGCGGCCGACGGCTCCCGTTGTCGGCTGATTAAGCGGTCGACAACGGGACCTTAGTCGAAGAAGCTCGTGAGCTTGCGGTAGAGCGCGCCGACCTTCTCCTTCTGCTCGGGGCTCGCGCGCTCGGCCAGTTCGTCAACCAGGGTCTCAAGGCTCGCCACGCTCTCGTTCAGGGCGGTATGGAAGCCGCGCGAGACGCGGAACCAGTAATTGCCCTCCCCGTCGTTGAACAGGGCTACGAAGCCGAGCTCCGGATTCTTGGCCTTCCAGTAGGAGACCTGCAAGACGTGGTCGAGCATCTTTACGAGCGCGTCGAGCTCGTCGTGGACGCTGAAGACGACTTTCTTGGGCCAGCCCTTCTTCAGGTCGCCCTCGGGGTCGAGCCAGGAGGCGATCTTCAGGATGGTCTCGAGCTTCTCGCCGTCTAAGAGCGTCTTGTGGTCCACCCTGACGACGCCGAGCATGCCCTTGTAGGCCGCCCCGGCGTCCAGGCCCAGCTCCTCGCGCGCCTTCTTGAAGGCCTGCCATTCGAGCACGGCCTTCTTTTTCTTCTTGGCGATTTCTAAATCGAAGATCTGGCCGCCGAGCTTGATCTTGTTCGTGAAGTCGCGCGGCTCCTCGCGCGCGGCCTTGGCGGCCTCCTTGCGACGCTCGGGCTTGCCCGCCAAGGGGCCGGCGGGGATGGCGGCCTCTCGTTTCCCAAGGAGCGCGTCGGCGGCCAGGGGGGAGATCCTGGACAGCATGGTGCGTTTTAAGGGAGAGACGCTCATGGCGTACATGCGCGTGGTGCGTACGATCTCGCCGGCCACGATGAAGTCGGGATTCTCCTTGAACATTACCGAACTCGGGTGGATCTGTACGCGCTCGCCCATCAGGGTGCGGAACAGGCCTCGCTCCTCGCGGGCGCAGACGAACTGGATAAGGCCGCGGCTGACGGCGCAGAGGTAGTCGTCGGACGAGCCGCCCGAGCCTATGGGCACGCCGAGGCCGCTCACGATGAGCTCGATCTGCTCCTTGATGCGCGTGATCTCCAGCATAGTGCGCTCGTCGAGGTAATTGCGCTCGCAGAACTTGGCCTTGTGCTTGGCCTCTTTGAAGGCCTTGAAGAGCCCGAGGTAGGAGACGAAGTCGCCTAAGGGGTCGCGGAAGGCGTGATGGGCTCGCCTGGCCTCCAGCTCCTCGCCGGGAGGCAGGACGTAGGGGTTCATGGTCGATAGGAACGAGGCCGCCGTGACGACCTCCTCGACGACCGAGGGATAGCGCAGTATCGACTCGACGATCATGCGCGATAGGCGCGGTAGGAGGGGGAAGGCGCACATCATTTGCCCGACGTTCGATAGCGTGCGGTCGGGATTGAGCGCCTCGAGGAGGTTGAGCACGTCGATGGCGCCGGCGAGCCCCGAACGCGAGGGCTTGGAGATGAAGTCGAAGCGCTCGAAGTCGCTGATGCCGAGCTCGGCCATGCGGAGCACGACCTCCGATAGGTCGGTGCGGTATATCTCCTCCATGGTAAAAAGCGATCGGTTCTCGAAATCCTCGCGCGCGTAGAGCCTATAGCAGTAGCCGGGCGCCGTGCGGCCGGCGCGGCCCTTACGCTGGTTGGCCGAGGCCTTGGCTATGGGCACCTCGACGAGGCTCGCCGTATAGGTGCGCGGGTTGTAGAAGTTGAGCTTGGCCTGGCCCGAGTCGATGACGCTCGTGACCCCGTCGATGGTGACGCTGGTCTCGGCGATATTGGTCGAGATGACGACCTTGGTCTTCCCCAGCGGCGGCTTTTCAAAGACCCGCGCCTGCTCGTCCTTCCCCAGGCGCGAATAGAGCGGTATGAGGTGCAGGCGGCTACGCGATTCTGAGAAGGCCAGGCGCTGCATGCAGTCCTTGATGGCCTTCTCGCCGGGCAGGAAAATGAGTATGTCGCCATCGCGTCGGTCCCCGACGATGCGGTTTACCGTGGCTTCGATGCGGTCGGTCAGGGAATCGGGGTTGCCCTCGACCGCCGGCGGGTCCCAGACCACGGTGACCGGGAAGACCTGGGTCTCGATCTTGACGACGGGGCAGTCGCCGAAGTAGGCGCTGAACACCTCGGCGTTGATCGTAGCCGAGGAGACGATCACCTTGAACTCAGGCCTGGCCTCCAGGACGCGCTTTAGGAGCCCGAGGATGAAATCTATGTTCAGGCTACGCTCATGCGCCTCGTCGACCATGAGGACCGAATAGCGCGAGAGCGAGGGGTCGAGCTTCATCTCCTGCAGGAGTATGCCGTCGGTCATGATCTTGATGGCGGTGGACTGGTCGGTTTTATCCTCGAAGCGCATCTTGTAGCC
>CALKWG010000098.1 GCA_938004315.1 uncultured Spirochaetaceae bacterium | reverse complement strand
GCCGGCCGTCTACCGAGGCGACGATCTCGTCCCCCCGCCGCTCGAGGTTCTTCCCTAGGACATAGCGCGCGGGGGAGGCGACCGGGAAGGCTACGGGCCTGCCGTAGACGTCTTGGCCGTATTGGCCGGGGAGGGCGCCTATGACGCGGGCCACGGCCTGGCCGGCGCGGACCACGGAGTAGCCTAGGCGCTCCTTCCAATCGACGTTCAGGGCCTTCTCGTCGACGGGGCGATAGCCGGGCAGGAGCTCCTCGACGGGTACGATATGCTCGGGGCGTTCGGCCCGCGGCGGGCTACCGGCCGCGATCGCGACGCCGTGAAGCGCTTTGCGATTAGCGTTACAATCGAGTATGGCCTCGCCCAAGACGTCCCAATCCACGCCGTGGGATATGCCCAAGCGGGCCAGGAGCTCGGCGACGTAATCGGCGGCGAGCGGCAAGCCGTCGCCCAGGGGCGGGTAGAGATCGGCCTCGGCGCTCATGGCGTCTTCGGCGCAACGCAGCTCTATCCTGCCGTCGTCCCGACGGGCGGACGAGCCGAATCCCAGGCCTTCGCGGCTTTCGTCCGACGGCGAGCGTAGCTGGCGCACGATTGGCATACCTCCGAATTTAATATCGGCAGCTGCGGGCCCTAGCTTGCCGAAAAAACGTCCTCTACGGCATAATAGCGCTACGAGGCGGGGAATCAATGGCAGACGCGCGTGAGATAGGAAGGCGGGAGCGCCTGAAGCTCGAGCTCAAGCTCCTTCGCGAGCATAAGATAGAGTCGCAGGAGGAGCTCGTGGCGCTCCTCGAGGACAACGGCATCTTCATAACGCAGGCTACCCTGTCGAGGGACCTGAAGATACTGAAGGCCTCGAAGGTCGGGGCGGGCACCCAGGGTTATTTCTACGCCGTCCCTTCGGACGACGAGCTGCGTAAGCGCGAGGAGATCTACGCCCAAGATTTCCATCGCGGCTACGTCTCCATCGACTGGAACGACGCCATAGTCGTCATACGGACATATTCGGGGCATTCCGCTCCCATAGCCTTGGCCATCGACAACATGGGCATAGACGGGGTCTTAGGCACCATCGCCGGCCAGGACAACACGGTCTTCGTCGCGCTCAGGCGCGGCTTCACGGGAGAGGATTTCCTTGCGGAGCTTAAGAAGCGGGTGCCGGACCTGGACGAGGACTAGCCCGGAGCGAGGGGCGGATTAAGCCCTGCTCGGCGGATTGCTCTTCATAAATTCATGCTCCTCAAGGACGTGTTCGACGAGCTCGGCCACGGGCCAATCGAGGTTGCTCTCGGTGGTCATGGCGAAGGCCAGGTCGTCGGGGGCGCCGAGCGCCGCCTTGACGGCGCGCATCGCGGCTACGGCCTGCGCCTGGTCGAGTCCGTGCATCAGTATCAGCTTGCCCGCGGGGAGTGTTTTGCCTTCCATGGCCGGGAGTGTACGACGCGAAGAGCCGCGTTGGCAAGCGAGGCTCGGCTTGCCGGGGACCCCGCGCCTTAGTATCATTATCTCAAACCTCGACACCCCGGTTTAAAACGGAGCTACGCGCCATGAACTTCGAAAAATTCACCCACCTGGCCCAGGAGGCCATACAGGACGCCCACCGCCGCGCCCAGCGCCTGGACCATAGCCAGATAGAGCCCGAGCACCTCCTCCTTTCCCTGCTCCAGGCCGAGGGCGGCGCGGTCCGCCCGCTCCTGGAGCGCATAGGAGCCGCGCCCGACGAGCTTTCAACCGAGCTCGAGGCCGAGCTGGCCCGGCTCCCCAAGGTCTACGGCCATGCGGCGCAGGTCTACCTCTCGCCCGCCTCGTCGAAAATATTAGCCAAGGCGGAGGCGGAGGCCGCCGCCCTGAAGGACGAGTACGTGGCCGGCGAGCATATCCTCCTCGCGCTCCTTTCAGACGATAGCCGCGTCGGGGCCCTCCTCAAGGCCAAGGGCGTGACCAAGACCGGCGTCCTCGAGTCCCTGAAGTCGGTGCGCGGCAATCGCAGCGTCAAGGACCAGTCCGCCGAGGAGAAGTATCGCGTCCTAGAGAAATACTGCCGGGACCTCACGGCCCTCGCGCGCCGGGAGAAGCTCGACCCCGTGATCGGCCGCGACGAGGAGATCCGGCGCGTGATGCAGGTCCTGGCGCGGCGCACCAAGAACAACCCGGTGCTCATAGGCGAGCCGGGCGTCGGCAAGACCGCCATCGTCGAGGGCCTGGCGCGGCGCATCGTCTCGGGAGACGTGCCCGATAGCCTCAAGGACAAGAAGCTCTTAGCCCTAGACCTGGGCGCCCTCGTAGCCGGGGCCAAGTTCCGCGGCGAGTTCGAGGAGCGGCTCAAGGCCGTCATAGAAGAGGTACAGAAGTCCGACGGACAGGTGATACTCTTCATCGACGAGCTGCATACCCTGGTCGGCGCCGGCGCGGCCGAGGGCGCCATGGACGCGTCGAACCTCTTAAAACCCGCGCTGGCACGCGGCGAGCTCAGGGCCGTCGGCGCGACCACGCTCGACGAATACCGCAAGCATATCGAGAAGGACGCCGCCTTGGAGCGCCGCTTCCAGCCGGTGCTCTGCCCCGAGCCCAGCGTGGAGGATACCATCGCCATACTACGCGGCCTCAAGGAGCGCTATGAGGTTCATCACGGCGTGCGCATCATGGACGAGGCCCTCGTCGCCGCGGCGACCCTGTCCGACCGCTATATCACGAGCCGCTTCCTACCGGACAAGGCCATCGACCTCGTTGACGAGGCGGCGAGCCGCATCAAGATGGAGATCGAGAGCCAGCCCACGGACCTCGACCAGGTCGAGCGCCGCATCCTGCAGCTGACGATCGAGCGCCAGGCCCTGTCCAAAGAGGAGGACGAGGGCAGCAAGGCGCGCCTTTCGAAGCTTGAGAAAGAGCTCGCCGAGGCGACGGCCTCCCGCGACGCCATGCGCCTGCGCTGGAAGAACGAGAAGGATCGCATCGACGAGATACGCTCTCTCAAGGAGGGGATAGAGAAGCTACGCCTGGACGAGCAGCGCTTCGAACGCGAGGGTAACCTAGATCGGAAGAGCGTCGTGTAGGGAAAGAGTGTAGATCTCGGTGGTC
>CALKWG010000097.1 GCA_938004315.1 uncultured Spirochaetaceae bacterium | reverse complement strand
CGTAGGCCGGGGTGCCCGACGAGTAGGCGGCCTTGACCATGGCGCCGCCGCCGGTAGCCACGACCAGGTCGACCTGACGCATGAGCTCGCCGGTGAGTTCGACGCTGGGCTCCTCGATCAGCTGCACCAGGTCCTCGGGCGCGCCGACCTTCTGGAGGGCCGCGCGCATGTAGCCTACGGCCAAGGCGCTGGACTTCTTGGCCTTGGGGTGCGGCGCGAAGATGACGGCGTTCCGGCCCTTCAATATGGACAGGCCGTTGGAGCTCGGGGTGGCCGTGGGGTTGGTCACCGGCGCCAGCGCGCCGACCACGCCCACGGGCTTGGCGTATTTCTTGATGCCCTTGGCCGCGTCGTGCTCGATGAGCCCGACGCTCTTGGCGCCGCGGAGGTCGCGGAGCACGCCGAGCACCTTGTTCTTGTGCTTGGTCACCTTGTCGGCGACGACGCCCATGCCCGTCTCCTCCACCGCCGAGGCGGCGAGGTGGGCGATGTTCGCGTCGTTATACACGGCCCAGCCGACCGCGGCGCAGACTTCGTCCACGCGGGCCTGGTCCCAGCCCGCGGCGACGGCCTGGGCGGCGCGGGCCTTGGCCACGAGGCCGGCTATCAGTCGTTCGTTGTCGTTCATGGCTACTCCGATGTTTCCGCCGCGGCGGGATTCGGCGGGGGCGGGGGCGCCTCCGCCGCCGGCGTTATCGCCGACGGCGCTCCGTCGAGGGGGTGCCGGAGGACCCCGCAGGGGCGGCCGCGGCCCGAGGCGGAGCCTTGGGCGCGTTGCCGGCCCGAGGAGGCCGCAGGCAGGGGGAGACCTCCCCCTACCCTTATACTCTTATTACTTAAACTGCTCGGCCTCGAGCTCGATCACCTTGTTGAAGGCGTTCGTTAAGAAATCTTTCTTGAACTCCATCTTCTGGGTGAAGGCTACCGAGAGCCAGGCGTCCACGATCTGGGTCCCCAGGAAGGGCGCGGTGATCCATCCGCCTAGGGTGATCACGTTGGCGTTGTTGACGATCTTGGCGCGCTCGCCGGAGAAGAGGTCGTCGACCACGCAGGCGTAGACGCCCTTATGCTTATTGGCCACGATGGCCATGCCCTGGCCGGTGCCGCAGACGAGGATGCCCTTCTCGACCTCGCCCTTCTGCACGGCCTTGGCCACCTTGGGCGCCTGGATGAAGTACGGCTGGGGCGCGTCGGGGCTTTCGATGCCGAAGTCGACGACCTGGACCTCCGGATGGTTTTCCTTAAGGTGCTTGACGATCTCGCGCGCCAAGGGGTAGCCGGAGAGGTCGGAGGCTATAGCTAGTTTCATTGTGATATTCTCCTTACATCATGCTCTTAGCGGCCGCGGCGATATGGGGCGCGGTGAGCTTAAAGCGCTCGGCCAGCCAATCCTGGGTGCCAACCTCGCCGAACTCGTCGGCGCCGGCGCCTATGCGGCGCAGCTTGGCGGGCACGCCCTCCTCCGCCAGGATCTCGGCGACGGCGCTGCCCACGCCGCCGGTGACGCGGTGGTTCTCGCAGCTCACCACGCGGCCGGTCAGGCGCGCGTACTTGAGCACGGCCTCCCGGTCGATGGGCGCCAGGCTGTAGAGGTCCAGGACGGTCGCGGCCAGGCCCTCGGCCTTGAGGAGAAGGGCGGCCTTGCGGGCCTCGCCGACCATCAGGGCGCCTAAGGCGACGAGGAGGACGTCGCCGCCCTCGGCCAGGACCTTGGCCTCGCCGGCTTTGAAGGCCTCGCCGGCGGGGTAGATATCGGGCGCGGGCTTACGCTGCAGGCGGATGTAGGTACAGCCGTCGGAGGCGGCGGCCTCGCGCACGGCGGCCTCTACGGCGCTCGGGTCGGCGGGCTCCACGATGGTCAGGCCGGGCACGGCCCGCATCAGGGCCAGGTCCTCCAGCGGCATGTGGGTGCCGCCGTTGAAGGCCGCGGTGACGCCGGGGTCGGTGCCGACGAGCGTGACGTTAAGGCCCGCGTAGTTGGCCGAGAGGAAAAACTGATCGTAGGCGCGGCGGCTGGCGAAGCAGCCGAAGGTGGCGGCGAAGGGCTTCTTACCGGTCGCGGCCAAGCCCGAGGCCACGCCGACCAAGTTAGCCTCGGCGACGCCGACGTTGAAGAATCGATCGGGGTAGGCCTTGGCGAAGGGGCCGGTGCCGGTGGCCTTGGCTAGGTCCGCCTCGACCACGCAGATGCGCCGGTCGTCGGCGGCCAGGGCCACGAGGGCCTGGGCGTAGGCGGCGCGCATTTCTCTATCGGCCATGTTGGGCCTCCTTCTCGGCGGTCGCGTCCAGGGCGGCCAGGGTCGTTGCCAGCTCGGCGGCGCCGAAGGGCGCGTTGTGGCTCTCGGCCTTGCCCTCGAAGGCGGGTATGCCCTTGGCCTTGACCGTGTCGAGCACGATCATGACGGGCCTATCCTTCATGCCGCGGGCCTTGAGGATGGCGGCGTCCAGCGCCGCGAGGTCGTGGCCGTCGACGCGGAGCGCCGCCCAGCCGAAGGCCTCCCACTTGGCCACGAGGTCGTGCAGACGCATAACCTCGTCGGTGGAGCCGTCTATCTGGTACTTGTTGAAGTCGGTGAACGCGATGAAGTTATCCAGCTTATAGTGCGCGGCGAAGGCGGCGGCCTCCCAGACCTGGCCCTCGTCGCTCTCGCCGTCGCCGATGATCGCCCAGCAGCGTCGCATGGTGCCGTCGGGGCGGGGGCCGTCCATCTTTAGGCCCAAGGCCATGCCGGACGCGGCGGAGAAGCCTTGGCCAAGGCTCCCGGTGCTCATGTCCACGCCGGGGGTGAGCCGGCGGTCGGCGTGGCTCGGTAGGCGCGTGCCGCCCTTGTTCAAGGTCGGTAGGAGCGCGCGGTCTAGGTAGCCCTTCTCCGCCAAGGTCGCGTAGAGCGCGGGGCCGGCGTGGCCCTTGGACAGCACGAAGAGGTCGCGGTCGGCCGCCTTGGCGTCCGCCGGGTCCAGGCGCATGTGGCGGAAGTAGAGCGCGACGAGCGCCTCCACCACGGACATGGAGCCGCCGATATGGCCTACGCCCAGGCTGGCTATAGATTCCAGGCAGCCCTTGCGCACCGCCAGGGCGCGCGCCGCCAGTTCCTTGAGCTCCGCCTGCGAGGCGGGAGTCTCCGGTACGTTCTTGGTCATGTGGTCACCTTGCTGGCCGTGCCGTCCATGAAGGCCTTGCTCTTGTCGCCGACCCAGTATCGCTCGCCGGCGATGCACCAGATGAAGCAGAGCGGCTCGTCATGGCTGAAGACGGGATGGTAGTTCATGATGGGGATGGTCACGTGGGAGCCGATCTCGACGCCCTTGACGAAGGTCAGGTTCTCGTCGTCCTCATACACCTGCATGGCGCCCGAACCCTCGATGAAGGAGTAGCACTCCTCCTGATCGGTGTGGTTGTGCGGCGGCCAGGCGCGGCTGCGGTCCTCGTAGAAGGTGTAGCCCGACATGAAGCGGTCGGCCTTCTCTGCCACGTCGAAGATCAGGTGCACCTTCTTGCGCTTTAAGAGCCGGATGCGCGCGGGGTCGTCCTTGAGCTCGGCCCACCTACGGTGCTGTACCGGGTGCTCGTTCTGGGCCGCGGCGCGGTACAGGTAGAGCTTGGCCGGCTCGGCGCCCGCCTGGACCGAGAACTCGGCGCCGCGGGTGATATAGAGCACGTCGTAATGCGCCAGCTCGTAGGGTTTACCCTCCACCGTCACGGTGGCGGGGCCGGCTAGGTTGTAGATGAGGGTCTCTTCGCGCTTATGGCACAGGCTCTCTATGCGCGCGTCCTGAATGTCGAGCTCGGCTAGGGAAAGCATGTCCAGGTTGGAGTCCCGGCGATTGAATACTTCCCTGAGCACGGCGCGGCTATCCCGGGCGTGGAAAAGCTTTCCGTCTTTGACGGCCATGGCCGCCTCCTATTGGTTAAAGTCTTTAACTTATTATACCATAGTCGAAAAGTTTGACAAGCCCGTCGGGGGGCATTTGGAGGGCTTTTTAGCCGACGAAGGGGCGGCCGGGCCGGCGCCGTCGAGCGGCCGGGCCGCTGGGCGGCCCGGCCTGCCGGATCCGCGCTAGCCCATGAACGGGTAGCGCCAATCCTTGGGCGGCGCGAAGTTTTCTTTTATA
>CALKWG010000096.1 GCA_938004315.1 uncultured Spirochaetaceae bacterium | reverse complement strand
CACCGAGATCTACACTCTTTCCCTACACGACGCTCTTCCGATCTGGGCGAAGGGCGGCTGGGGGCCTTTGCTCGGCATGTTTCGGACGACCTTTCCGGCGGGTGAGCGCCGAGGCCCATTATAACCCTCAAAGCGCCGCGCGTCTCGCCCCGTGCGCTCCGCCTAAATCGTGTAGCGCGCTACCGTCTCGTCCAAGGCCTCGATGGCGTGGAAGGTTCCGTCGAAGGCGTTCCCCAGCTCGCTGAAGAGGTCCATGATCACGCTCATGCCGCCTATCATGTTCTCGTTCACCTCGGTCATCTGGCGGACGATACCCGAGAGCCGCTCGAGGCCCTTATTGAGCACGTTACGCATGTCCTCTATCGCGCCGGCGTCGTGCTTAAGCTCCTCGGTCAGGGCCATGAGCTTGGCTATCTCCTCGAGGCTGGCCTCCGCCTCGTCGGCCTCGGCGCGGGCGGAGGCGGCTATGGCATCCATGCCCGCCACGGCCTCGCCGAGCTCGGCCAACAGGGCCTTGAAGGTGCCGGCTATGCGCTCGTTCATCGCCTCTACGGCCTGGTTCTTCTCGAGTATCATCTTGACGTAGTCGTCGATGTCCTTGGCGGCCAGCGCCGTGCTGGACGATAGCTTGCGCACCTCGTCGGCCACGACCGCGAAACCCTTGCCGGCCGACCCGGCGTGCGCGGCCTCGATGGCCGCGTTCATGGCCAGTAGGCTGGAGCGCTCGGAGATGTCCATTATCATGGAGGCCATCTCGCGGATCTTGGCGTTCGCCTCGATCATGGAGCGGTTGGCCGCGACGAGTTCGCTTACGCCGCGCTCGCCCTGGGCCAGGTCGCGCGAGAGAGTCTGGAAGCGGCCGGCGGCTTGGATCGCCTTGTCGCTCACGTCCTTGAAGGAGCCGGTCATGGCGCGCATGGACATGGACGCCCGCTCGATGAACTCGCTCTGCTCGCGCGACTTGGCTATGGTCTCGTTGATGGAGCGCACGAGGCTCTCGAAGTCCTCGACGACGCCGTTGATGACGTCGACCTCGACGCGCTCGCTATCCTCGAGCTGGGCGATGAGCTCGTTGATGCGCGCGGCCTCGCTCTTGGAGCGCTCGACCAGGCGGCTCGTGCGCTCGCCCGTAGCCGAGACCTCGCCCTCGGAGCGCCTGATGATCACGAAGCTCTCGCGCAGCTGGGACAGGATGCGGTTGACGCCGGCGGTCATGAAGCCCATGTCGTCGTAGCTTACGATAAAGACGCGCTTAGACAGGTCCATCGAGCCGCCGGCCAGGCGCATGACCTGCTCGCGCACATGGTCGACGTGGGCCTGGTTCTCTATCATCAGGGCCGCGACGATGGCGAGGCTCACGGCGGCCAGGACGCCCAGGCTGCGCGCGAAGGTCGGGATCGCGGCCGCGACGCTCAAGAGCGAGGGGTCGGCCGCGCCGCGATGCAGATAGTAGAAAGTCGCCGAGGCGGAGAATATGATGACGACGACGACGAGGATGGCCAAGGGGAAGCCGATCTTGGCGACGGTGGTCGTACGCCGGGCGGCGTCGCTTATGTCCGTGATGCCCATGCGGTGCTTAGCCTGTATCCACGCCAGGTTGACCATGCGGGCGGTCACGATGCCGTTGACCAGGCCGAAGCTGATGGCCAGGACGATGCGATAGCCCCAGTACACCCTATCGATCGGGGCGCCGCGGAGCGCGTCCAGGCCCAGGCTTAGGAGCACGCCCAAGAGGTAAGCGCTCGCGCCGATGAGGAAGAGGAAGCCCTCTATGGACTTGAAGGCCGCCTGCGCCATGGCCAGCTCCTTTGGCGAGGGCTCCCGGCCCGAATCCTGGGCGCGGAGCACCCGGGCGACCGGCCGGTAGAAGAGGTAGACGCAGAGCGTGGCGAGCGGGCCCACCGCGTTGACGACGAGCATCATCTTGCGCCAGAACTCGGCGCTGCCCGCGGCGTCTAGCACGAAGATTGCCGGCAAAAGGAATGAATAGGCGGCTACGGCCAGGTAGATGCTCAAGAAGGTGGCGGCGAGCACGCGGACGGTGACGGCTCTGACGCTCAGGGCGCGTTCGTTCATGAAATACCCCTCGGGCGGACTGAGGCTATTCCCCCGACCGGGGCGGGCGCGCGGGCCGTACGGCGCGCCTCGGTCAAGATCGGCTATCCCATAAGTGTACGCGCCCGAGGGCCGAGCGCAAGGGCCAAGCTCGACGCGCGTCGAGCTCGCCGCGGCGCGGACGTCCGGCCGGGCGTCCTACCGGTCCGCCGCATCGACGACTAAGGCCGGCGGTAGCGCCTACCCTCCCCGTCGCGCTCCAGGAAGCGATAGTCCACGAGGTAGCGACGGAGGAGCGCGTAGTCCTCGTGCACCGGCTTAAGAATTTCCCTAAGCTCGGCGTCGCCGTAGTCCCGTCCGCGCTCGAAGCGCTCCGCCAGGGCTTTGAGCACGACGAGCTTCTGCTTCTCCTTGGGGGGGATGCGGGCGAGGCTCCCGTCCGGCCGCATGAAGGCCTTGAGCGTAGCCTGGGCCTCCGTCTCGGTGGCCAAGGCGCGCTCGTCGCGCACCGGCATAGCCGGTCCGTAGTCCACGAGCCGCTCGGCCGGGCGGCCTTTCTCCTCGGCCAAGGCCATGAGCGCCAGGAAGCGCCGGGCCTCCTCGGCCTTCAGGCGAAGGTTACGCCGGTGGCTGCGTACGGTGGCCAGGGCCTTGCCGCCCAAAGCGGCCGCGATGGCCTCGTCATCCTCGCCGGCGCGCATGCCGCGGAGCACGGTCTCGGTGATCTCCGAAAGGCCGGCGCGACCGGCGCCCTGGGCCAGGATGGCTTCGAAGGCGCCGCCGTGGGCGTCGGCTACATGGGCTTCGACGGCGCCGCGCGCCGTGAGTAAGTCCTCGCCGCGTGGGTACACGCGTTCGGCGGCGTAGCGTTCGCCGCAGAAGACGCACACGAGGTAGGCGCCGTCATGCTCTTCGGCGTAGCCGCGGGTGAGGTCCCTGATCCCTTGGGTGTATTTTAACGATTCCATGCTTCTAATAATAATACTTTGTGCATTTATTTGTCAACGAATTTTTCTTATGTTTATTTATTAAATCGTTAATCTTTTATCTTTTTAACTTGACACGATAGGCATCGCCTGTGAGAATGAACCGTTCCTTCGAGCTCCCGGACCTAAAGCTAAATAGAGGCTATGGACGAGGAGCCGCTGGGCCGCGCCGGAAACGACGCGACCTTCCACCCTTGAAAAGGAGGACGCGCCGTGGCCCGCCGCGCTCTATTCATCCTATGCGCAACGCTCAGCCTCTTCCCCCTAGCCGCTCAGACCCGGGCTCCGGCCCTCCTCTATAATGGCAAGGCGATAAACACCCGGTACTTCGACGGCGCGACGCTCGGCGAGCTCTACGGCCCCCAGCTCGACGCATGGGACGTGGAGGTCGACGGCCGTAAGCTCGGCGGCGGATGGCCGTTCGAGGGGGCGGAGCTCGCCGAGCTGCTCTATGAGATCTCCCTAGGCTCTACGGCCGGGGGCTGGGAGCTGCGTTACGGCGACGGGCGGACGACGGTCCCGATCGCCCGCTCCCTAAGCCTACGGGGCGAAGCCATACCGGAGAAGAGCCTTGAGGTCTGGGTCAGCTGGGAAGGCGTCCCGGCCTTGAAGGCCGAGATCGAGGCTTGGGCCAAGGCCGCCGGCGCGCAGGCCAGGGTCACCGAGGTGCCTTCGATCAGGAGCAAGCTCATCGCGACGATACGAGGCGGCGGCCGCGTCCCCGACCTCGTCATGGTCCAATCCGACTACTTGAACGATTTAAGCTCCGCCGGCGCCCTTCAGGAACTGGACGGGCTGCGCTTGCCCTTCTCGGCGGCCAAGGGCCTGGACGCCTTCAGGCTCGGGGGCCGGCTCTACGCGGCGCCCTTCTACTGCGACGCCCAGCTCGTCTTCTACTCGACGGCCCTGATCCGCGAAGCGCCGCGGGAAGGCTGGACCCTCGCCGACATGGAGCGGGCGGCGCTCGCAAGCGGCGCCAGGACGCCGGCGGCCTGGAACGCGTACTCGGCCTACTGGTTCCTGCCCTTCGTCAGCGGCTTCGGGGGCCGGCCATTCGCCTCCGGCTCCGGCGACGCCGACTTCGACGGGCCGGGCTGGCTCGGCTCCCTGGATTGGCTACGCGGCGCGCTGTCCCGCGGCTTCCTCGTCCCGATGGAGCGCGACGCCATGACGGCCTTCTTCGCCTCGGGCAGGGCCGCGTTCATACTGTCCGGCTCGTACTCGATACCGGAATTCAAGCGGCTACGGCTGCCCTTCGCCGTCGCGCCCTTCCCGCTCGCCCGGGCGGGAGGCCGACCTTTGGCGCCCATGCTGGACTACAAGGGCTTCGCCGTCCCGCGGGGGGCCAGGAGCCCTATGCTCGCGAGGCGGCTGGCCCAGTATCTTTCCAGCCCGGGGATTCAAGCGCGTTTCTGCGCGCCGCTGGCCAAGCTCCCGGCTAACGAGGCGGCCTGGGCCCTCCTACCGGCCGACGACCCGTATTTAGAGGCGGTTCGCGCCAGCTACGAAGTCGGGCTCGCCGTGCCGGCGCACCCGGCCTACGGCGAGCTCAAGAACGCCCTGTGGAAGCTCTTAAGGCTCTGGCTGGAAGGCTCCATGGGAGCCCAGGAGCTCGTCGCCGCGGCCAGGACCATCCTGAAGCAATAGCCGGCCTAAGCCGCCGATCCATTCCATATCGAGGAGAGAACAGATGACGAAGTTAAAGAAGGGCGCGCGCGCCCTCGTCGCGACGGCGATGGCCGCCTTCCTGGCGATCGCGCTCGCCGCCTGCGTGAGCCAAGCGGCCCCCGAGGAGCCGGAGGCCGTATCAGCGGTCAGCGGGGCCAGCGCCGAAGGGGACGAGTGGGACGGGAGCGCGGCCGGCAGCGGCTGGTCCGTCGAACTCAAGGGCATCCGGACCGATACGCTCTGGCAATCCCATTACGACGACGCCAAGAAGCACGCCAGCCATTACGTTGCGCTCAAGGCCGACCGGCGGGGCGTCGTGAGCGAGTATAAGGGCATGCCGCTGTGGCTGGTCATCGCCATGATCGACGGAAAGGACGCCAAGCACCGCTACCTCTTCGATCGCGAGCTCTGGGAGCAGGGCTACGACGTCACCCTCGTGGCCAAGGACGGCTACTCGGCCACCTTCAATACCAAGGAGCTGGCCTGGGACGCCCTCATCGTCGCCGACGAGGAGGACGGCAAGCCGATCGCGCCCATGACCGTGGGGGCCTCGCCGCGCAATCTCTGGGTGCGCGACCTCGCGCGCGTCGAGACCAGCCTCGCGCCGTCCGCCCTCGCCCAGGCCGCTGCCAACTTCAGGCTCGAGCTGGACATCAACGGCGCCGAGGCTTCCTTCAGCCTGGCGGAGCTGGAGAAGCTGCCCTTCTATATCGAGGCGCGCGGCGCTTATACGACCAGCGCCGGCACGCGCTACGAAGGCGTCTACGGCGGCGTCAAGCTGCTCGACCTCCTAAAAAGCTACGCCGAGCTCGGGCCGACCGACTCGGTCACCTTCATCGCCATGGACGGCTACGAGATGAGCTACTCGGGCAAGACCGTCCTAGACAAGGCCGACGGCGATTGGCTCCTGGGCTTCAAGCTCGACGGCGAGTACATGGAGAAGGACCCGGGCTACATCCGTACGATCAAGGTCGGCAAGGGCGTCCCGAACATCGAGGGCCACTCCTCGGTGCGCATGGTCAAGAAGATCCGCGTAAAGCAGAAGGACTACGTCGATTTTAACCTGAAAGTCACGGGCAAGATGAACTGGGATCTCGACCGTAGCACCATCCAGAGCTGCGTGAGCTGCCATACCAAGACCGTGACCTTCGAGCGCAAGGGCGTCACGGCGAGCTACACCGGCTTCCCGCTGTGGTTCTTGATGGGCTACGTGGACGACCCGCAGCACGCTCCCCATCGCCAGGACAAATCCATCCTGCCTTACGACGACAAGGCGGCGCTCTCTGGCTATCAGATCACGCTCAAGGCCACCGACGGCTTCAGCGTCGTCGCCGATTCGCAGAGCGTGCACCGGAATAACGACCTGATCATCGCCATGTACAAAGACGGCGAGCGCCTGCCCGACGACGAAGCGCCGCTCATCCTGGTCTGGGACAAGGACGCCAAGCGCCTGCCCGAGGGCATCAAGAATATCAAGCAGCTGGTCTCCGTGGAGGCGAAGTTCTGACGGACATCGAGCCGCCGGCCGGCCCGAGGCCGGGCGGCCGGCTCGGGGCCGGCGCCCCGGCCCTCGGGCCGGCCGCCCTGGCCCCGCTCATAGCCCTAGCGGCCTTCTCGGGCCTGGCCCCTTACCTCTCGGCCGTGGCGTCGAGCCTCTACGCCGAAGGCCCCGACGGGGCCGTCTTCGTGGGCCTGGCCCAGTACCGCGCGCTCGTCGCCGACCGAGGCTTCTACCTCGCGGCCATGATCGGGGCGGCCTGGGCCTCGCTTTCGGCCAGATCGGAAGAGCACAAGTCTGAACTCCAGTCACCGAATACGAACTTGTATGCCG
>CALKWG010000095.1 GCA_938004315.1 uncultured Spirochaetaceae bacterium | reverse complement strand
TGACCGGGAGCTCCTCGTCGTTGATGACGATGACGAACTCGCCCTCCTTGAGCTTAACCTGCACGTCGGGGATCACGTAGCGGGTCTCCTCGGCCGAATACTGCCGGCCGGGAAAGGGGTTCAGGGTCTTGATGAACGCCAGGGCCTCGGCGAACTCCCGCTCGGGTATCTTCATGCGCTTCTGGATGTCGTGATGCTTGCCGCGCTCGAGGAGCTCGATATGCTCGCGGAGTATGACGAGGGCGGCCGGCGGGGCGGCGGGGTTAAGGAGCGTCTGGACGACGAGGGACTCTCGGTAGTCGGCGACGCAGACCCCGGTCGGCTCCAGGCTCCGTACCACGGCCATGACCATGTTCACGAGCTCGGGCGGCGAGGCATGGCAGAGCGCATACGGATCCTCCTTATAGAATCCGTCGGCATCCAGGTTCTGGATCAGGCGTTCGCCTATATCGCGCTGCTCGGGCGAGAGCGGTTGTAGCCTCAATTGCCAGAGGAGGTGGTCCTGCAGGGTTTCGGCTATCGTAATGGCGCCTTCAAGGAAGCGGCGCTTGGCGTCGGCGTCCTCGTCGCCCGTCCGGCTCCAGCCGGGGTCGGAGCTGGCTTCGAAGAGGCTCCTAGCCTCCGATTCCGATTCGCGATCCTCTTTATAGTCGTCGAGCGAAAGGGTGGAGCGATCCTCGACGATCTCGAGCGCCGGATTCTGCTCAAGCTCATGTTGGATCTCTTCTTTTAATTCCTGTATGGGTAATGACATGAGGCGTATAGACTGTATCATCTGGGGGCTGAGCTTTTGCCGCTGCTCCTGGATGATGGACGGCCGTTGGAACTGCAATCACGCCTCCTAGCGATCGGGAGCGGCATCGAGAGCCGCCGCCCTTCGTACAGTATCAATGTTATAGCTTCAACCGTGCTTGTCAAGGCGCGCCGTTTCCCGAAGCAGTCCGCCCCGAATACAAAAACCGTGCCTTTTTTTATGTATTCGAGGTCCGCGAGCTTGACGCTTAAAAAAAATCTTTATTACCTTAACTCCATATTCGATAAGACTACGCATGACGCGATGGTCTTTACTTGAATCCAGGCTATAAGGCCCCGTCTGAGCTACGGATCGGGACCCATCACACCATATACGAGCGAGGCTATGTCTAAACACGCGCACAAGAAAAACGATACGGATACGCCCGAGAATCCGGGCTCGACGCCCGAGGCCGCTTCGACGGCGGAAGCCGGGGCGGCTACCCGCTCGACCGAAGCGCCGCGGGCGGAGGCCGGCGGCGAGGGCCTCGCCGTCCTGGCGGAGAAAGACGAGCTTATCGCCAAGCTTCAGGAAGAGGTTTCGTCCCTGAAGGACCAGTACCTGCGTAAGCTGGCCGATTACGAGAATTTTAGGAAGCGAATGTTCCGTGAGAAGGACGAGGCGGTCGGCTACGCCAACAGCCAGCTGCTCTCCGACCTCGTCGGCGTCCTGGACGACTTCGACCGCGCCGTCAAGAGCAGCGAGAGCTCGAGGGACTTCCAATCGCTGCACGACGGAGTCGCCATGATCCACCGTAGCCTCCTCAATACCCTGGAGACCAAGTACGCGCTCAGCCGTTATGACTCGCAGGGAGAGCCCTTCGACCCCAATAAGCACGAGGCCATGATGAGCGTCGAGGGCGAGTGCGACGAGCCGGTCGTGGCGGAGGAGTACGTAAAGGGCTATATGCTCAAGGACCGGGTCCTGCGAAGCGCCAAAGTGAAAGTCATGATGCCGAATAAGGCCGCCGGAGCGGCCGAGACCGAGTAATTTCGCCCGCGCCGACGGAGGCGCGTTAAGGAGATAGCCATGGGTAGGATAATAGGAATCGATTTAGGGACCACGAATAGCTGCGTCGCGGTCATGGAGGGCGGCGAGCCCCTCGTCATCGCCAACTCGGAGGGCCAACGCACCACGCCGTCCATCGTGGGCTTCACCGGCAAGGGCGAGCGCGTGGTCGGCCAGCCGGCCAAGAATCAGATGATCACCAATCCCGAGAATACGGTGTATTCCATCAAGCGCTTCATGGGACGGCGCTACGACGAGCTGAAGAACGAGACCACCTTAGTGCCGTACAAGGTCGTCCCCCACCAGAACGACGTCCGCGTCGACATCTCCGGCAAGCTCTATAGCCCCCAGGAGATCAGCGCCTTCGTCCTGCAGAAGATGAAGAAGACCGCCGAGGATTACCTCGGCGAGCCGGTCACCGAGGCCGTCATCACCGTCCCCGCCTACTTCAACGACGCCCAGCGCCAGGCCACCAAGGACGCCGGTAAGATCGCCGGCCTCGAGGTCAAGCGCATCATCAACGAGCCCACCGCCGCCAGCCTGGCCTACGGCTTCAACAAGGACCAGAAGAAGGAGAAGACCATCGCCGTCTACGACTTAGGCGGCGGCACCTTCGATATCTCCATACTGGAGCTCGGCGAGGGCGTCTTCGAGGTGAAGAGCACCAACGGCGACACCCACCTGGGCGGCGACGACTTCGACCGCCGCGTCATGCAGTGGCTGGTCGAGGAGTTTAAGAAGGACTCCGGCATCGACCTGTCCCAGGACAAGATGGCCCTACAGCGCCTCAAGGAGGCCGCCGAGAAGGCCAAGATCGAGCTGTCCAACGTCCAGCAGGCCGAGATCAACCTGCCGTTCATCACCGCCGACGCCTCAGGCCCCAAGCACCTGCAGAAGAGCTTGACCAGGTCCACCTTCGAGCGCCTGATAGACGACCTCCTTGAGAAGTCCAAGGAACCTTGCCGCAAGGCCATGGCCGACGCCGGCGTCACCGCCGCGCAGATAGACGAAGTCATCCTGGTGGGCGGCTCCACCCGCATCCCGAAGGTCCAGCAGATCGTGAAGGAGCTCTTCGGCAAGGAGCCCTCTAAGGGAGTCAACCCCGACGAGGCCGTGGCCGTAGGCGCCGCCATCCAGGGCGGCATCCTAGGAGGCGACGTCAAGGACGTGCTCCTGTTGGACGTGACCCCGCTTTCCCTGGGCATCGAGACCCTGGGCGGCGTGTTCACGCGGCTCATCACCCGCAATACGACCATCCCCTGCCGCAAGAGCCAGATCTTCAGCACCGCGGCGGATAACCAGAACACCGTATCCATCCACGTCCTGCAGGGCGAGCGCGAGATGGCCGGCCAGAACCGGACGCTCGGCCGCTTCGACCTTGACGGTATCCCTCCCGCCCCGCGCGGCGTCCCCCAGATCGAGGTGACCTTCGACATCGACGCCAACGGCATCGTACACGTCTCGGCCAAGGATCAGGGCACCGGCAAGGAGCAGAAGATTAGGATCGAGGCCTCGAGCGGCCTCAACGACGCCGACATCGACCGTATGGTGCGCGAGGCCGAGGCGCACGCCGAGGAGGACAAGCGCGAGCGCGAGCGCGCCGAGGCACGGAACGAGGCGGATAACCTGGTCTACGCCACCGAGAAGTCGCTTAAGGACTACGGCGACAAGGTGAGCGCCGAGGACAAGGCCAAGATAGAGGCCGCGATCGCCGATTTGAAGGGCGTCCTGCAGTCGGGCGACCCCGCCGTCATCCAGGAGAAGACCGAGGCCCTGAAGCAGGCCTCGTATAAGCTGGCCGAAGAAGTGTATAAGAACGCGTCGCAGGCCGCCCAGGGCGAGCCGGGCGCCGCTCCCGAGGGCGAGCCGGCCCCCGGCGCCGGCCCCGCCTCCGGCGGCGCCGAGGACGCCGATTACCGCGTCGTCGACGACGAGGATAAGAAATAAGGCCGACCGCGGCCGGGCGCCCGCCCGGCTTGCGCGCCGGCGGGCCTTCCCCGCGCGGGCGCGAGCCCGGCCGCGCCCTTGCCGGGCCGGCCGAGCCATCCTAGACGATGAGGACGAACCGTGGCTAAGCGCGATTATTACGAAGTCCTAGGCCTTGAAAAGGGCGCGAGCAAGGACGACATCAAGAAGGCATACCGCAAGCTCGCCATCCAGAACCACCCGGACAAGAACCCGGGCGACAAGGCCGCGGAGGAGCGCTTCAAGGAGGCCACCGAGGCCTACGAGGTGCTCGGGGACGACCAGAAACGCGCCGCCTACGACCAATTCGGCTTCGCCGGCGTCGAGGGCATGGCCGGCGGGCAGGGCGCCCCTGACTTCTCCGGCGTGTTCCGCGACTTCGAGGACATCTTCGGGGGCATGGGCGGCTTCGGCGGCATCTTCGACAATCTCTTCGGCGGCGGCATGGGCTCCGCGGGCGGGCGTCGGCGCGGTGAGCCGCCACGCGGGGCCAACCTGCGCTACGACCTCGAGCTATCCTTCGACCAGGCCGTCTTCGGCACCCAGGTGGAGATCAACTATAGCCGCGACGAGTCCTGCGCCGGCTGCGGCGGCTCGGGCTCCGAGTCAGGCGGCGGCCGCAAGGTCTGCCCGACCTGCCAGGGTTCCGGCCAGGTCAGGCGCAGCTCCGGCTTCTTCTCCATAGCCAGCGCCTGCCCCAGCTGCGGCGGCGAGGGGCACATCGTGGAGAAGCCCTGCCGCGTCTGCGGCGGCTCGGGCCTGGGCAAGAAGAAGCAGAAGATCAAGGTGACCATCCCGCCGGGCATGGAGGACGGCCGGAGGCTGTCGGTACCCGGACAGGGCGACGCCGGCCCCAACGGCGGTCGGCCCGGCGACCTGTACGTGTTCGTTCACGTGCGGCCCCACGAGTTCTTCGAACGCGACGGCTACGACCTGTATTGCGCGGTGCCGGTCTCCGTGGCCAAGGCGGCCTTGGGCGGCGACATCAAAGTTCCTACCATCGACGGCAAAAAGCTTCAGGTGAGCGTGCCGGCCGGTACCCAGCACGGCAAGATGCTCCGCGTCCGCGAGGCCGGCGTCCCCGGCGCGAACGGCGGCGCCCGCCGCGGCGATATGTACATCAAGCTCATGGTTCAGGTTCCCGCCAAGCTCAGCCGCCGCGGCAAGGAGCTTCTTGAGGAATTCCAGAAGGTCGAGGGCGACGAAGCCGAGCCCAGGCCTATCAAGCTCTCGGAGCTCAAGTAAGAAAACCCCGGCCCTACGGCCCAGGCGGCTGAGAAAGAACGGGCGGCGGCCTTTGAGAGGCTCGCCGCCTTTTTTATATCGCGGTAGGTCGGCGGCCGCCTACGGCAGTACGGAGACTACCTCGTAGCCGGCCTTCTCCACCGCCGCCTTGAGCATGCTCGCGTCGAAGCCCGAGCCCTCGACCGTGGCCTGCTTGGCCGTCAGGTCGACTTCGGCGCTCGTGACGCCTGAGACCTCGCTTAAGGACTTCTTCACGCGCATGGCGCAATGGCCGCAGCTCATGCCTTCGATCTTAACGATGTGCTTCATGGCGCTATCAGTAGGCTGCCGCGGCTTTAGCGGCGTTCAAGGCCTTGTCGTAATCGGGTTCCTGGGCAATCTCCGGGACCTGCTCGGTATAGGCCACCTTACCCGCCGGGTCGACCACGACCACGGCGCGCGCCAGGAGCCCGGCTAAGGGGCCGTCTACGAGTTCGACGCCGTAGTCCTTACCGAAGGAGCGCCCGCGCAGTTCCGAGAGGGTGACGACCGCGTCTATGCCCTCGGCTTCGCAGAAGCGCTTCTGGGCGAAGGGCAGGTCGCGGCTGATCGTCAGGACGACCGCGCCGCCGATATCCTTGATCTTCTTGTTGAACGCGCGGGCGCTGGCGGCGCAGACGCCGGTATCCAGGCTAGGTACGATGTTGAGCACGCGCACCTTGCCCTTGAAGTCGGCGAGCCCGACGTCGGAGAGGTCGGCCTTGGTCAGCTTGAAGTCCGGGGCGGCGCTTCCGATCTTAGGGAGCTCCCCCGAGCTATGGATGGGGTTGCCTTTTAAGGTTATGGTCGCCATGGTATCTCCTCGTCGTGGAATGTAGCCCGCGCGCGGGCCGGTGCCGGACGGCCTTGGTCCGCCCAGGCGATAAAGGTAAGCAGCCTAGGGCGAGGAATCAAGCCAGACGGTACGGGAGCGTAGCGGCCATGCTATACTGGCGTCCGTCCGGCGCGATCGCCGGCGCTAAGCGAGGGGGAGCGAACACGATGGCGAATGACGAAAAGGCCGAGGCTTCGCGGGCCTCGCCGGCTTTGGCGGCCCTGCTCTTCACCGAGGCCTGCGGTTTCGTAGAGCTCTTCGACGCCGACGAGCGGCGCGCGCTCGACCTGCTCGCCGGCTACCGTTCCTCTGCCGAGCCCATCATAGCCGAGCACGGCGGCGAGCTCGTCGACGCGACCGGATCGGAGCTTTTAGCCGCGTTCCCGAGCGCCGTCGCGGCGACGCAATGCGCCATGCATCTCGGATTAGCCTTACGGCTCGAGCTACGTCGCGCCCCCGAGCTGGGCATCCGGGCCGGATTGCATCTGGGAGAGATCTGGCGGGACGAGACGCGGGTATACGGCAACGGCGTCAATGTCGCCGCCCGCGTCATGCAGGCCGCACCGCCGGGAGCGGCTTACCTCTCCGAGGATATCTTCAGGCAGATCGAAACGAAATTAGACCTACGCACTCGGCCCGTGCCGCCCTTGGCTATGAAGAACATCGCCCGGTCGCTGCCCCTGTATGAAGTCGATTGGGGCGCAGGCTTCGTCGAGGCCGCGGCGCCGTCGCCAGCGGAGGCCGGATCGGAGGCCGGACCGGAGGCCGATGGCGACGGCCGAAGCGCGGGCTCCGTCGCGGGAGGCGACTCCGGCCGCGACGCCGACTACGGCTCAGGCCGAGATGACGACCCGACGGAACGCATCCGCCGGGCGAGCGAGCGCCTCTCCAGGGCGGTCGAGGCGCGGGTCGCCCAGGCCCTCGCTCGGCATGCTGACATCGTCGTAGAGGCTCCTTCGGCGCCGCGCGCGCCGGCGCTGGGCGACGGGGCGGACGAGGGGGCGGGCGCGCCGTCGAGGCGACCCGTTACGAGCCTGGAGGCCAGGAGGGAGCGAGCCTCCGCGCAGCTGTCCGGGGCGGTGAAAAGCCTCGTCCTGCACGCGGGCTTGGGCGCGGCCTTCGGCTACGGCTTTTACCTGAACGATCGGCCGATCTTCCTAGCCGGCGCGGCCTTGCTGGGACTCCTACCGTTCCTTTCGGCCTTACGCAAGGCCCTGCGGGTCGGGAGCGAGATCAAGGCCATCGAGCGGGAGGAAAGCGGGGCGGGCGAGCGAGGCCGCTCGTGATGAAAGCTCTTCTGCCGCTAATGCTCGGCGCTTGGGTTATAACCATAGCGTCGTGCGGGGGATCTTCGGGACGGACCGCGGCTATCGAACCAGCCGCGGCTGAACCGGAGCCTAGTATAGCGCTTCCTTCGACTAGGCAAAGCGGGGCCATCACGGTGTCCGTCGATCCGAGGGTCGAGCTAATGGGAATCCTATGTTATCTAGCCGGCTTCGACGAGTACCTCGGCGGCTCAAGAGGATTCTATCAGGCAGCCGTAGCTGAACGCTTCTCGCCGTTCGCCGATCACCCCGCCGTTACGACGCTGAAAAGACTCCGGACTTCCCACGGCATTAGCTATAATGCGCCTATGTGCCTCGCGGTGCATCTTGATCCCCTGACGTTCAGACCTCGCGTTACCTTCGATCCGTTCCCGGCGCGCCTAGATAGCCGCTGGCTTGGCGTCCCCATCGAGCTTTTACTAGAAGAGATACTGGATTTTAAGCTGCGGTCGCAGTTCGATGATTTTTATATTAGCCAGCGGCAATACTACGATACTCTACTTACCCGCACCTATGCAGATATCCATAACTGCAACATTGAGCGCTGGATGGCATCATACTTCGGTGGTTATGACGGCATAATTTTAAAAGTCATTGTCAGCGATTTAATTGGAAACAGTAACTTCGGTTGTTCCGTAGCCGGCGCCGATGGCACCGTGGAGATGACTCCCGTGGTCTGCGTGGGTGCTCCGCCGGAGATTCTCGTGCACGAGTTCTCTCACGGCTTTGCTAATGAACCTCTGTCCGATGAGTGGCCTTCGATCGCGCCGAAGTTCGAAGCGTTGTTCTCTACGGTGAGGAAGGCTATGGCTGCTCAAGCGTATGGCGATGCACAATCGTTTATGCTCGAATGCATAACCCGCGCGAATACGGCCGTCTATATTAATGACGTGTTCGGTGAGTATAGGCTCGCGACGGAATTCTCAATTCTTGAGAGCCGTTCCTTCGGACTCGTAAAACCTATTTTTGACTTCATAATCGCAGCGCGTAAAAATTCTTCGGGCGAGTGGAATTTTAAAGACAATCATGAGGCGTTGATTCATTTCCTTATCAACGAGCTTTGACACACGACCCCAGAAGGAAGTTAATGATGACGGCGGACGAGCCCAAGCCGCCTCGCCGCGCCTCCCCTACGCGTCGGCCAGCGCTTCCTCTATAAGCTCGCCGATAGCCATGAGCTCCTCGTCGGCGCCGAAGCGGGCCGCGAGCTGCAGGCCGAGCGGCATGCCCTCGGCCGAGAGCCCAGCGGGCAGGGCCAGGGTCGGGAGGCCCGCGTGGGTCCAAGGCAGGTTCATTATCGGGCTGCCGGTGGCCGCGAGCCCCAGGGGCGCGGGACCGGGGGCCGCCGGGCTGAGCCAGAACGAGGCGCCGATCTTCGTAAACGCGGCTTGGAGCAGCCCCCGCAGCTCCATGCGGCTGGCCCCGGCGGCGGCCAGGGCCTCGGGCGTTACGGCGCGGCCGGTCCTGATGAGCTCGGCCGTTTGGGGAGCGTAGAGCGGCTCGTGGGCTTCGAACCAAGCCGCATGAACCAGGGCGATGTCGGCCGCGCAGATGAGGCGGTGGCGAGCGTTGATCGCCTCGATATCGTCGAAGGCGGGCGCGCGGACGAGGTCGAAGCCGGCGGCGGCTAAGCGGGCGACGGACGCTTCGAAGGCCGCGAGGGCGGCCGGCTCGGCCTGGGCTAGGTAGGGGCCTTCGGGTACGGCCAGTACGGGCCGGCCCCTGCGGTAGGCCGTCGCCGCTCGGGCACGGCGCCCCTCGTCCCAATCGGGCGCGGCGACCTGCGCGGCCAGCGAGAGCCCGGCGGCGTCGGGGGCGAAGAGCCCGGCGTGGTCGACCGAGGGGCTGAAGGGCACGATCCCGTCGCGCGACAGGCGCTCGTAGCTTGGCTTCCAACCGGCGACGCCGCAGAAAGCGGCCGGCCGGGATATCGAGCCTATGGTCTGCGTCCCGGTAGCCAGCGAGCAGAAGCCGGCCGCTACGGCGGCCGCCGAGCCTGAGCTGGAGCCGCCCGGGGTCCGCGCCGTATCCCAGGGGTTGGCCGTGGGGCCGGGGGCGAAGTAGGCGAACTCGGTGGTGACGGTCTTGCCTAGGACGAGGGCGCCTGAGCGCCGCAGGGCCGCGACGAGCGGACCTTCGGGCATGGCGAAAAGCTCGGGCGGGAGCTTAGAGCCGGCGCGGGTCGGAAAGCCCTCGGCCGCGTAGATGTCCTTGACGCCCAGGAGGACGCCGAAGAGCGGCGGCCGAGACGCCGGGTCGGGGTAGCGCGCGGCTAAGGCGGCGGCTTCGGCCCTAAGGCGCTCGCGCCGCCCCTCTTCGGGAAGCAGGGACCGTAGGGCCGGCTCGAATTCGTCCAGCCGCTCCAGGCTGGCCTCGATATAGTCGCCAAGCTCGAGCTCGCCCGAACGCAGGGCCTTGGCCAGCGGGGCGAGGGCCCGGGGAGCGACGGCCGCGGGGCGGCCTCCGCCGCGATCCGCGCTCATACGACGACGCCCTTGGCCCGGAGCGCCGCTATGGCCGCCTCGTCCAGGCCCAGGACGGACTTGAGGACCGCGTCGGTGTGCTCGCCTAGGGCCGGGGCGCGCGGGCGCGTCGGGCTCTCGGGCACGCTCTCCATCTTGATCGGGTTGCCAGGAATGGTGACCACGCCGGCCGCCGGATCGTCCACCGTGACGAACATATTGCGGGCGATGAGCTGGCGGTCTTTCATCACCTTATCGACCGAGTTGACCGGCGCCGCCGGCACGCCGGCCGCCTCCAGAAGCGCCAGCCATTCGCCCGCGTCCTTCGCGGCGAAGAGCCGCTCCAGCTCGGGGATGAGGTCCTCGTAGTGCTTGGTGCGATCGCCGTTGGTCAAGAAGCGCGGATCGGCCAGGAGGTCGGGCCGTTTCACGGCGGCGCAGAAGGTCTTCCAGAGCGCGTCGTTGCCCACGGCCACCACGAACCAGGCGTCCGCCGCGCGGAAGGCCTGGAAGGGCGTGATCGTCGGGTGCCGAGTGCCCAGCGGGGCCGGGGCCTTGCCGTCGACCTGGTAGCGTACCAGGGCGTTCTCCAGGATGGCCAGCTGGCAGTCCAGCATGGCCACGTCCACCTTCTGGCCGAGCCCGGTCTTCTCGCGCTGATAGAGCGCGGCTAGGATGCCCGAGGAGCCGAAGATCGCCGCGGTGATATCGCCCATGGACAGGCCCACCCGGGTCGGCGGCGAGTCGGGCCAGCCGGTAATGCTCATGACGCCGCCCATGGCCTGCACCAGGATGTCGTAGGCCGGGCGCCCCGAGTCGGGGCCCGTATGGCCGAAGCCGGAGACGGCCGCGTAGATCAGGCGCGGGTTGGCCGCCTTGAGCGTCTCCCAGCCCAGGCCCAGCTTCTCCATGGTGCCGGGGCGGAAATTCTCCACGATCACGTCGCTCTTCTTAGCCAGCTCGATGAGCAGGGCCTTGCCCTCGGCGCTCTTCAGGTCCAGGGCGACGCTCTCCTTGCCGCGGTTGATGTTAAGAAAATATAAACTTTGTCCGTTTTTAAACGGGCCGAAGGCGCGGGAGTCGTCGCCGACGCCGGGAACCTCGACCTTGACGACCTCGGCGCCGAGGTCCAGGAGCATCATGGTACAGAACGGGCCCGCCAGGACGCGGGTCAGGTCGAGGACGCGCACGCCCTCCAGCGGCTTCGGCATAGTCTCTCCTCGTTACCGGCGCCGCCCGGGGCGGCGGCCGGCTTAAGCTTACTTCTTACGGGCTTCCTCGTGCAGCCAGGCGGCCTTGGCGCCGGCTATGTCGCCGAACTTGGTGAGCTCGCACTTGG
Source organism: uncultured Spirochaetaceae bacterium (assembly GCA_938004315.1). GTDB lineage: Bacteria > Spirochaetota > Spirochaetia > Treponematales > UBA12059 > DAIPLR01. The sequence goes on along the minus strand of CALKWG010000095.1, from coordinate 6,918 downwards.
CCTTCTTCGCCATGAGCTTCTCGTAGCGCTCGTCCTCCACCATGGCCACGATGCGCGCGATGCTGGACTCGCCGTCTACGAAGCGCCAGGGGAAGCAGCCGATCAGGGCCCGCTGATTGAGGAGGAGGTCCATGTCGCCGCCTAGGCATTCGGCGTGGATGACGTGCTCGTTGAACATCTCGATGTGCATGAGCTGGTACTTGTCCTCGCTGAAGACCTCGTCCAGGCCCTTGCCGTACTTGGCCTTGAAGTGCCGGTCGCACTCGGCGGCCTGCTTGGGCATCCAGTCGCGGATCTTGGTGTTCATGGGATGGTCGGCGGAGCCGCAGTCTACGCCAATCCAGCGCAGCTTCTTCCTCTTGGCCCATTCGGCGAACTCGCGGTCCGGCCCCGGGTGCTTGATCATGTAGCGGATCTCGTCGCCGGTGGGCTGGTCCCAGCCGTAATGGTGGAAGCCGGTGTGGATGATGAGGATATCGCCCTCCTTCACCTCGACGCGCTCCTCCACCATCTTGGAGGTGTAGACGTCGTAGTCCTGCGCCGCGTCGGAGAGGTCGACGATGGCGCCCTCGTGCACCAGGAAGTCCATGTCCAGGCTGGCGATGTCCTTGCCCGGCGTGTAGAAATGGATCTCGCCGTCCAGGTGGGTGCCGATGTGGTTCGAGTGGGTCACGAGCTGGCCGTTGGCGCCGTTGGGGGCCAGGCGCTTGAAGTACTTGACCTCGAGCGGCTCGTAGGTGGGCCAGGGCGGGGTGCCGATCCCTAAGGGGATGGTCAGGTCGATCATCTTCATAGTAAACCTCCTATAACTAAGTTACTTCGTATATCTCTCGGCGAACGCCACGAGGGCGTCGCGGAACGCGTTCTCCGGGGGGTTGACCAGGCCGGCGCCGACCATGCCGACGCCCGGATCCTTGTGGGCGATGCCGGTGTTGATGGCCGGGAGGATGCCCGTCTCGACCACCTTGCGCAGGTCTAGGCCCGTCGGGGTCCCGCGGAAGTCCAGGGCCGGGATCTGGTAGGACTGGCTCTCGGCCGCCGTGATCTCGTACATGCGCAGGGTGATGTCGATGGCGTCCTTGGGCGAGCCGCCGACGAACTTTACGATGGCCGGCGCCGCGGCCATGGCGAAGCCGCCTATGCCGGAGGTCTCGGTGATCACCGAGTCGCCTATGTCGCGCGCCGCGTCCTGGGGCCCGAAGCCCGGCAGGTATAGGCCGTCGATGACGCCCGAGGGCCCGGTGAACCAGCGCCCCGGCAGGCCCGACACGCGTATGCCGAATTCGGTGCCGTTGCGCGCCATCGTCGTTATGATGGACGAACCCTCGACGCCGGCCGCCGCATCCACCGTGCACTTGGCGCTGGGCATGGTCAGGTTCAGGAAGAAGTGGTCGTTGGCGTTGAGGAAGGCCAGGACCTTGGCCAGGGACTCCCGCGGGCGGTCGAGCATGACGATATGCGGGGCCAGCTCGCGTATGACCAGCGAGGTGCCGGCGCGATTGCGGTTATGGCCCTCGTCGCCCATCTGTAGGATCTGGGCGATGATGGTCTTCATGTCCAGGGGGCCGCGCAGGGCCAGCGCCTCGGAGAGTATGGGCGCTAGCTCGTCGCGCATCCAACGCAGGCGGTCCAGGACCTCGGCGGAGTAGGCGCCGTAGCGGAGCACCTTCCCCAGGCCCTCGTTCAGGGTGCAGTAGGCGCGGTTGCCGAAGGCCTGATTCTCCACGATCCAAACCGGCATGCTCGCGGTCATGACGCCGGCCATGGGGCCGACCGCGTCGTGATGGTGGCAGGGGTCGAAGCGCACCTTGCCGGAGGCGGCCAGAAGCTCGGCCTCGGCGGCGTCCTTGGCCAGGCCCTCGTAGATGAGGCCGCCTATGACCGCGCCGCGCATGGGGCCGCACATATCCTTCCAGGCTACCGGCGGGCCGGCATGCAGGATCAAGTCTTTGGCCATGCCTGGTACGACGTCCGCCGCGATGCCGATCCCGACGACCGTGGGCTTGGCCGCCTGGATGCGCCTGACGGCCTCGGCGTTGGCCGCCTCTATATCGACGCTCGCCCGCGAGGCCAGGGCGTCCAGGGCCGCGACGGCCTTGAGGTCGCCGCCGGCAGGCGGTTTCCACTCCACGTGGACGGCGCGGGCGCCTTCCTTGACTAGGTTCTCGGCGAAGGATTCAAGGCCTTCGTTGACGGCCCTGAGTTCGTTCGCGAATAGCGTTTTAACGGCGGCGCTCATCGTTTGCCTCCCTGCGCGAGCTTGGCTATCTCAACGGCCAAGAGGGCCGCGCGGTAGTTGGACGGCATCACGACGACGCCCGCGGCCTCGAGGGCGGCGACCTGGGACGCCATGCCCTGGGGGTCTGCCTCGGTGCCGGTGACCGAGGCGACGACGGGGAGGTAGCCGCCGCGGGCCGCGGCGGCCGCCCGCGCCGCCTTGATCTCCTTCAGGCAGGCGCCGACCGGGTCGGGATGCGAACCGTAGCCTAGCACGAAGTCCAGGAGCATGACCGCGAGCTCGGGGTCGGCGCCCTCCAATGCTATGCGCTCGGCGCGGGCGCCGGGGTCGATCATGGGGTGCGGCTTGCCGGCGGTGAAGGCGTCGTCGCCCAGGTCGACCACGCAGTGGGCCTTGGACTTGAACGGGTCGGCGAGGATCCAGGCGGGGTCGACTTGGTTGTTCGAGTAAACGCCGCCGAGCTCCTTATGGGCCATGAACATAGCTTCGTCGCAGAGCGTGCCGCCGGTGTAGAGGCCCCGTAAATATTTCTGGCCCGGGCCGAGCCGGCTCGCTTCGGCCGCCGCCGTCGCCGCAATAGCGCCGGGTCGGGGTCGGTTGTAGCGGTCGTTGCCCGAGTCTTCCGCGATACTGGCGCGGGCTTGTTCGGGCGAATCGTCGCCCAGGGCGAGGCGGGAGGCCAGGAGCGCGGCTTCCTCGAGGTCGGCGGCGAAGGCGACGCGGCCGCGATCGGGCCGCGGGGGCAGGCCCAGGAAATGGGCGACGGCGGGCTTACCCGAGGCCTCGAGCGCGGCGATGACCCTCTCGGCGACCTCCGGGGCGGGGGGCTTACTGACGACGAGGAGGACCTTGGTCGCCGGGTCCTCGGCCAAGGCCGAGAGCGCGAGGAGGCTCGTCATGCCGCCGACCGCGGCGTTCTTCAGGTCGCGGCCGCCGGTACCTATGGCCTGGCTTATGCCGGCGCCGTAGCGGTCTATCAGGCAGCAGACCTCCTGCAGGCCGGTGCCCGAGGCGGCGACGACGCCGATCGGGCCTCGCCTGACGACGTTGGCGAAGCAGAGGGGCTTGCCGTTGACGATGGCGGTACCGCAGTCGGGCCCCATGACGAGGAGTCCTTTGGAGACGGCGAGCTTCTTGAGCGCTATCTCGTCCTCGAGGCTGACGTTATCGGAATAGAGCATGACGTGCAGGCCCGCGTCGAGGGCCTTACGGGCCTCGCGCGCGGCGTAGGCGCCGGGCACCGAGATGACGGCCAGCTTGATGTCCGGATCGAGCTTCAAGGCGGAGGCCATGGATCCGACCCGCGCCAGGCCCGTCTCGGCGGCGGCCTGCTTCTTACGGGTGAGGGCGTCGAAGGCCTCTTTGAACGCGGCATCCATGACGCCTTCGTCGTTAGCCTCGACGGCGACGACGAGATCGTTGGGGCTAAGCCCCGCGAGCTCGGCCTTATCGAAGCCCAGGTCTCCGAGCAGCTCGACGTTCATCGGCGTCGCCATGGCGACGACGGCCTCGGCCACGCCGTCCATGCCCTTGATGCCGCGGGCCGCCAGCATAAGGAACACCGAATCGTAATATGAGTCCTTGCGGACGCTCAGTCGTTTCATCTGACCCCCTGGACCTTCGAGTATAACACCGCTTAAGCCTCGACGGTAGCGCCGAGGCCGAGTAAAGCGCTCAAGAAGCCGTCGACGGCGTCGCGGCCGGAGCTGGCGCCGTGGGAAAGGGCGGACTCGACGGCGTCGACCAGCTCGTCGTCGCCGGCGCAAGGCTCGGCGAGCGCCTCGACGAGGGCGCAGAGGTAACGCGGCGGGACGCCCGCGAGCGCCCCCGTAAGGAGGCTACGGCCGGCCGCCGTGGTCCGGTCGAGCCGGCATACGATCTCGTTCCGCAGCGCGGCCTCCGCGTAGCCGGGGCCGCGGCCGCTCGTGAGATCGGCGGCGCAGAGGTAGCCGGCCAGCCAATCGTCGCCTGCCGGCGTGGTCCCCGGGCCGAAGCCCACGAGCGCCGCCGGAAAATCGTCTCGCGCCTTCATGGCTTCGAAGGCTCGTCCATAGGGGCCGTTCCCCCGTATCGTGTCGTCGTCGGCCGTACCGTCCGTCCCGTCAGCGCCGCCGCGGCGATGCCGGTCGGCGGCCTCGGCCCGCCGTAAGGCCGCCCGGAGCCTGTCCGCGGCGGCGGCTGGCGCACCATCCCGGCCGGCCGCGGCGAAGGCGCGCGATAGTTCGGCCAGGCGGGGCCGGGGATCCCAAGGCTCGGCCGCCGCATAGGCCGCTTCGATCGCCGCGATCGCCGCAGACCGCGCCGCTTCCGCGGCGCCCGGGCTGTCGGCCCGGGCATCCGAAAAGCCAGCCATGGCCGCCGCATCGATGCGGGCGTAGGCCTCGGCGCCGGGCCACAGCGCCAGCGCCTCCATCCCTCCTTCGTCCCTTACGACGCTAATGAGGAGCCCGTTCGGAAGTAAAAGCGCGACCGCCTTAGAAAAGACGCCCGCGAGCTTGGCTTCCCAGGGCGGCGGCGCTACGAGGCATCCTTTTAAACCGGGCATCCGGGCTCCTTATTGAAAAAGAGGCGGCCGCCCCCGCGGGGGCGGCCGCTCGAGCTAGGCCGAGGGCCTATTTAGGAAGGATCAGCTATCCTCGGCGGTGATGTCCTTGGGCCGGAGGATGAGGTTCAGGACGATGCCGAAGATGGCCGCGAGGCCGAGGCCGGAGAGCTTGATGGCGCCGAAGGCGAAGGTGGCGCCGCCCAAGCCGAGCACGAGCATGGTCGCGGTGATGATGAGGAGCTTGGGATTGGACAGGTTGACCTTGGCGTCGACCATGTTCTTGATGCCGATGGACGAGATCATGCCGAAGAGCAGGATGGAGATGCCGCCGATGACCGGGCCGGGGATGGTGCCGATAAGCGCGGTGAATTTCGGGATCATGGCGAGCACGATGGCGAAGACCGCCGCGATGCGCATGACCACCGGGTTCTTAACGCCGGTGAGGGCCACGGCGCCGGTGTTCTCGGAGTAGGTGGTGTTGGCCGGGCCGCCCATGAGGGCGGATACGGAGGTGGCGATGCCGTCGCCGATCAGGGTGCGGTGCACGCCCGGATCCCTGATGAAGTCCTTGCCGACCACGTTGCCGATGGCCAGGACGTCGCCGAAGTGCTCGACCATGGTGACGATGGCGATGGGCACCATGACGGTGATGGCCTCGACCGAGAACTTGGGCAGGGTGAATTTCGGGAAGCCTATCCAGGCCGCCTCGCGGACGGCGCTGAAGTCTACGATGCCGATGATGATCGAGAGCACGTAGCCGGCGATCAGGGCGAGGAGGACGGGGAGGTTGCCCAGGAACTTCTGGCCCATCTTGGGCAGGGCGATCTTGACGAAGATGCCGGCGGCGAAGGTGAAGAGCGCGACGGCCCAGCAGCCGTTGACGCCGATGGCCTTCACGATGCCCTCGGAGAAGGTGCCGTTGGCGTTCTGCACGGCCACCGGCGCCAGGATAAGGCCGATGAGTATGATCATCGGTCCGGTGACGTGCGGCGGTAGTATCTTGTGCAGGTTCTCGTACGAGACGAACTTGAAGATGATCGCTACCACGACGTAGAGGAGGCCGGCTATGACGATGCCGCCTAACGCGTAGGGCAGGCCCTGGCTCGCGCCGACCGCGACGATGCCCGGTATGAAGGCGAAGGAGCTGCCGAGGAATACCGGCACCTTGAAGCCGGTGACCAGGTGGAAGATCCAGGTGCCGACGCCGGCGGCGAACAGCGTCACGCCCACGTCCAGCCCCGTGATGATCGGGACCAGCACCGTCGCCCCGAACATGACGAAGGTGTGCTGGAGACCCATCACCACGTTCTTACCGGTGATGTCTTTCTCTTTATCCACGCCGAACTCCTTTCGTCCGCGGCCGAAGCGCGCCTATCGCGCGGCGGCCCGACGTCGTACCAGGCGGTGGCGTGCCCGTCCGGCCGACGGCCGTCCTTAGGGCGCCCCGCGTTAGAACCATCCGCTAATCGCGCCGGCTAATCATGCCGGCGAAGCTCCGGCGCCGAGCGGCAGGAGCCGACCGGCGACTTGGTGATCCAGTTGTCGATGGGCTCCTTCTTGACGATGGCCCGCCAGACGTCCTCGAAGCGCATGGGCATATGGGTGATCTCCGCCCCGGTGGCTTTCTGGATCGCGTTGCCCAAGGCCGCCGCCACGGAGATCATGGAATGCTCGCCTACGCCGCGCGCGCCGTAGGGCCCGTCGATCTGGGGCGTCTCCACCACGGCGCACTCTATCTCCATGGGCAGGTCCTTGGCCGTGGGTATCTTGTTGTCGGTGAAGCTGGGGTTTAAGAGCCGGCCCTGCTGGTCGTAGATATAACCCTCGCAGATCGCCGTACCCAGGCCCTGCATCATGCCGCCTATGGCCTGGCCGCGCACGATGTCCGGGTTGATGGCCCGGCCCACGTCGTAGACGCTGGCTATCTTTAGTACCCGGTATTCGCCGGTCTCCTCGTTCACCTCGACTACCATGCCGTGGGCGCCGAAGGTCCAATCCAGGGCCGGGTTGCCCTCGCCGGTTTCTTTATTGAGGTGCGAAAGGCCCTGCGCGATGTAGCGCCCGACGCCGATGAGCGGGCCGCCTATGCCGTTGCCGTTGGGCATGGCGTAGCCCACGGCCATGGCCGAGAATT
>CALKWG010000094.1 GCA_938004315.1 uncultured Spirochaetaceae bacterium | reverse complement strand
CGCCTTGGCCGAGCAACCCGGCGAAAGCCCCCTCACCAAGGCCTTCATCGACGCCCGAAACGGCCGCGGCCCGGCCGAGCCGGCCCAGGGCGGCCCCTTGTTCGAATTCCTGCCCATGATAGGCGTCTTCAGGCTCCGGACGAGCGCCGTCTCCCAGGCGGCCCTGCTCGCCTACGAACGATTCTCGGCCTCCGGCATACCCTCCGCCCTGGCCGCCCACGCCAGGGGCGTCGCCCTCGAACGCAGCGGCGACCCCAGCGGCGCCCTCGACTCGTACCAGGCCGCCTTGGCACTCGCCGCGGACTGCTATCCGTCCTCCCTGGCTTCGGCGCGCCTCCTGTCCGACGCGGGCAGGGCGGCGGAGGCCTTGGCCGCCCTCGAACCCCTGGACGCCTTGGTCAAGGGCGGGCACGCCTACCGCCGGGCCTACGCCTACGCGCTGTACGCCGCCGGCCGCTTCGAGGAGGCCCTGCCGCTCGTCACCCGGGTCCTACAGGACGACCCCCTGGATTCCCGCTTCGTGCTCTTCCGCGCGCACATGCTCATACAGCGCGGCGAGTTCAGGCTGGCCGGGCCGCTCTTGGACGCCTACGCCAGCGTCGATCCCAACGACAGGCTCTACCTGCTCCTGCGCGCCCGCGCCTCCTCGGAGGGGGCCAAAGATAGGAACGCCGCCTTGGCGACCGCCAGGCGCGGCGTGGAGCGCTACCCGAACGACGCGCCCCTCCTGACCCTGGCCGCCGAGCTCCTCTTCCAGGGGGATCCGCGCGAACGCCTCGAGGCGATCAGCCTGGCCGGTCGCGCCGTCAAAGTCGACCCGCGCAACCGCCAAGCCCTGGCCCTGCTCCTGGCCGCCGACCTGGCCGGACGCGACGGCGCCGCGGCGGCCGCCCGGGCGGACGAGATACGCTCGTACTACCCCGATTACGCCGACTACGAGTCGCTCTACCGCGCCTACGCCCTGGCGGGCCGGGCCGACGAGGCCAGGGTCGTCGTGCAGTCCTGGCGCCAGAAAGACCCCGCGTCCGAGGCTGCCGCCTTAGCCTGGGCCCGCATGCTCGTCGACTCCGGCTCGCGGGCCGAGGCCTTGGCCTTCGTCAATCAGCAGCTCGCCGCGAAGGGCAGCCCCTCGTACCGCTCCAACCTCTTCCTCCTGCAAGCCCGCCTGCAGGCCAACGACGAGGCCGCCTTGGCTTCGCTGCGCTCCTCGCTCATCGAGAACGGCCTGAACGTCGACGCCCTCCTGGCCATGACCGACCTCTATATGCGCCGGGCCGACTATCAGCGGGCCCGCTTCTACCTTCGCCAAGCCCTGAGCCTCGAACCCGCCCGGGCCGACCTGGCCCAGCGGCGCGACGCCCTCGCCCAGCAGGGCGTGGCCATACCCTGAGGCCCGTGGGCGAGTTAGGCCATTCTCCCCCCGCCGTCCCCGGTACGGCGGGACTCAGGCCGCTCGAGGAGCTCTACGCCCGCTACAACGATCCTGTCTGGCTGGAGCCCGACCCCCTGGCCGTCGCCCTATGCTACGAACGGCCCGCTGACCTCGAACTAGCCGGGCTGGCGGCCGCCGCCCTCGCCCTGGGGAACGCGGGCCTCATCGTCAAGGCGGCTACGGCCGCCTTGGCCCCGCTCGGTTCCGAGCCGGCTAAGGCGCTCGCCGAACTGGGCTTTAGGGCCTACGCCGCGGCCTTGGCGGGCTTTAAGTACCGCTTCTTCTCCGGCAGGCAGCTGGCCAGCCTGCTATCCGGGAGATCGGAAGAGCACACGTCTGAACTCCAGTCACCGAATACGATCT